>CALRDO010000009.1 GCA_943354915.1 Patescibacteria group bacterium UBA4664 | reverse complement strand
TTCAATAGTGCTCCCCCGCCGGTAATAATCATGCCACGGTCTATAATATCACTAGACAACTCTGGCGGTGTTTGCTCTAATACAACCTTGATGGCTAGTAGTATTTCATCTAGACAGCCCCTGATAGCCGAAGTTATCTCGGTGCTAGTGACCTCAATAGTCTTTGGCAGGCCACCTACCACATCCCTACCCCGTACCTGCATCGTCTTAGGCTTATCTAGGGCTGTGGCCGAACCAATTGTTTTCTTAATCTCTTCCGATGTTTGGGTACCAATTACCAGACTATGCCTTTTTCTAATATATTCAGCAATGGCCGAGCTAATTCTACCACCACCAACACGCACGCAATTTTGCGCTACAACCCCACCGAGCGAGATAATGGCTACTTCTGTTGTGCCCTCGCCAATATCAACTACTAGGTTCCCAGCTGGGGCAGCAATTGGTACATTAGCTCCTATCGCGGCAGCAACGGGAGAGCGAATAATATAAACTTTTTTTGCTCCAGCGGCAATGGTGGCGTCAATGACGGCTCTACGCTCGGTAGAGGTAATGCCGGTTGGGACACTAATCATAATCTCTGGCCTAGTGAGCCTAATGTGGCCTGATATTTTATTTAAAAAATATTTTAATAGTGCTTCAGTGATACGGTAGTTGGCTATCACTCCGTTGCGTAGCGGCCTGGAGGCTGCAATAATATCTGGCGTTCTCCCTAACATTTCTTTGGCATCAGTCCCAATTGCGACAATACGGTTATCGTCAACACTAATAGCAACCACCGAGGGCTCATTGGCAACCAAGCCCTTTTTCGGGATATAAACTCTGGTGTTAGCAGTTCCTAGGTCAATTGCTATACGCTTATTAAACATACTGATATTTTAACAGGTTAGAGACTAAATCTTAAGTACCTGTGCGAGATATATTGGCACCGATTGATCTTAGGCGTCCATCGAAATGTTCATAACCCCTGTCGATATGTTCGATTCTATCGATTGTTGTTGTGCCATGAGCGATCACTCCCGCAATTAAAATAGTGGCGCCGGCCCTGACGTCAAATGATATCAAATCAGTTCCATGTAGGGCTGTTGGCCCTTCCACCAAACCAATATGGCTATCTCGCAAGTTGATATGCGCCCCCATCCTCTGCAACTCAAAAAGGTATTGCAAGCGCCCCTCGTACATCGTCTCGAATATTTCTGAAGTACCATGAGCCTGGGTGAATAAGACCGCCATAGGTGCCTGTAGGTCACTCGGGAACCCGGGGTAAATATCAGTTCTAATTTTAGTAGCTAGAATCTTTTTAGTTGGGAGCACTTGCAGGCTGCGCTCGCTCAGCACTTTATAATTTACACCCATACGGCCAAAGACATTGAGTAGGGCGTCGTGGTCATTAATTATAAAATCTTCAATCACTAGGTTGCCACCAGAGGCAGCGGCGGCTATTGCCAATGTACCAGACTCTAGATAGTCAGGGACAATTTTACCCTCACCACCGTGCAATTTTGGCACACCGGTGATAGTTATGATGTGAGTGCCAATACCCGCTATCTTAGCTCCGAGGCCATTTAGAAAATCACACAGCCCTACTATGTGTGGCTCAGTAGCTGCCATCCTTATTTCAGTTTCTCCCTGCAATAAGACAGCGGCAAGGATTAAATTCTCAGTTGCGGTAACACTAATTTCATCCAGCAAGACTCTCCCAGCTACAAGCTTGCCAGACATTTTAATTGAATCGGTGCTCGAGCTAACCTTAGCGCCCAAGGCTTGCAAACCAGTAATGTGCGTGTCTATCGGTCTCGCGCCGATGATGTCGCCGCCAGGGTAACCTATGTCGACCTCGCCAAAGCGAGCTAGCACGGGGCCGATCACTAGCAGAGATGCCCTTAGCTTGTGAGTTATTTTAGCAGGAATAGCCGTGGGCGAGGCATTCTTGGCATTACAGATAATACTACTGCCTGTCCGTTCTACCCTCACGCCATAGAGTTCAAGAATTTCAATCAAAACCTCAGCGTCGGCGATAGCTGGTACATTGTGCAGGCTAACATCCTCAGTAGTAAGGAGCATTGCGCAGAGCATTGGCAAAATATGGTTCTTACTGCCCGCGACCCTAATAGTACCCTCTAGTTTCGTGGGGCCCTTAATAATTAATTTTTGCAATTGAGATTCCTTGAGATTAAGCTCATTAAAAGTATTTAGCTATCGTCAAAACTGATATAATATCACATAGTTATAATAACATGTTATCACATAAAACACGCTCATCACTAACCATAACGGTTGGAACTATTGTTGTCACCATCGGCACACTACTTCTTGTTGCTCTAGCTTCTGGCTACAATATAGACTTGTGGCGTGGTGAAATTTTCGCTACTGGTCTGGCTCTGTTAGGGACTGACCCAGCAGGCTCAACCATTAAAATTAATTCTATCGATTTGAAGCAAAAAACACCCTACCGACTAGAGGGGGTCAAGACTGGCACAATTAATATCCAATACTCTAAGCCTGACTACCATAGCTGGAAGGCCAGTTTTTTTGTCAGAGCCGGCGAAGTAACATTTGCTAATTATGCCCTGCTCATACCAACTGTCATTGTTGATAATCAAATCCAAAGCAATCTTGCCTTTACTGATATCAGAGCCAGCTCAACAAGCACTAAAAGCTATGCCTTCATTGATAACCCCGGCCTTATCTATGAAATAAAATCCAACTATGAGCTCCGCCAGGTTGCCGAACTGCCGGTAAGCGATTCTATTAAAACCCCTATCCGACAGACTGATATCCAAATTAGCCCTGACGGCAACGCAATTTTATCTAGAGCTATATATGACGATAATAGTACGGCATACTTTTGGGTCGATGCCAATTCTGGTCAGCTCTACAACCTTAATAAGCTTTTTAATCAGCCACTAGTAAATATCAAGTTTAGCCCGCGCAATTCGCGCGAGGTTTACAGCCTGGAGGCTGGCAAAATTAGCCGAGTCAATGTTGATAGCAAGCAGCTAGTTAGCTTGCCAATCGCTAATGCCACAAGCTTTGATTTAAATCATGATAATATTATATCGCTTGAAAACCTTACCCCAGCTGAGAGTGGGCAGGTACTAGTACGCTATGACCTGAATGGTGCCAATCGTAGTGTGCTGTATCAATACCTACCTACCACAAAGCCGTGGGCTATTACCTCGTCAAGAGTAGGTAATGATATAGTTATCGCCTTGCTCAACCCAGAGAACAGCGGGCTAACAGTTTTTAGGCAGCTTAGTGGCAAAAACCTCTCTTCCTTTATCAGCCCCGGCGCGGCAATACCGAGCTTTAGTCCCGAAGGAAGATACTTGAGTTTTACACAATCTCAGAAGTTAAGAACCATCGACCTGGAGTTCACAGATCGTTATAGTTCCAGCAACAGTGATATTGAGCAAATGCACTGGCTAACCAAGTACCAGATGCTACTCAAAAAACCAGATGGTCTATACATTATTGACTATAACACCTATAACAATATAAAAATCCCACCGAATGCCAGGGCCTTAGCTGATTATAAGGTCACCACCGCAGGTAACAGTATGAATGTATTCTACCTCATGGCAGGCAAGATAAACTACTATAACTTGCGCCCCAAAAACAGCCTAATTAACTTCAGGTAAATGCCGGACAGGCGTGTACTGCTCGGGCCTGGGGGGGGTTTTTGACCCACCAAAAATACTACCAATAAAGTTCTTAATTTGAGTCCAGATGCCTGTAGACGCTGATGGTAGTTTAGCCTGCTGGGCAGTAGCTAGCGTGGACTTTGCCGACTGCGGGCTAGCAGTTTTGGTTGGCGGATTGTAAGCAGGCTCAATTTGCTTAGCCCTAACTACAAAGCGTTGCCAACTAGTTCCCGGTGGAGTGCAGGTTATCAGCGTGGAGCTCGGATAGTTTGTTTGGTCTAGGACGCTTAAATCGTTAGGGGGCACAACCTTAGTTTCAAAAACCTGGTAAACATATTTTCGCGAATTATAATGAATTTCATAGGTATCCCCGACTGTTAGCTTTTCTAAAATAATAAATATAAATTTATAATTACCAGTTTCCCACCAATCACCGCTAGAATGCCCAAAAAATACCGTATTACCTACTTCCCCTGGATAGGCAGTACCATAATAATGCGCCACTCCATCCCGCAGAGATAGCAATATCTCGCTTTCAACATTAGTTTTTGGGAATATCAAGGGTGAGGTCACATTAATTTTAGGAATTATTATTTCATTTTGTGGCCCAACTACTTCAGCCGGGGCTTGAGTAGTTGGTACTGTAGTTGACGGCTTAGCGGGCTGGGCAGGAATATTCTCGGCTGGTGCTGGAGTAGGGCTATTAAATAGATACATAAACTGCGCAATGAACCACTGTGAATTAAATATTAGCAGGAACACCAAGACCGTACCAACGACAAGCTTGGCGTTGTGCCAATGCCTGTGCTGCCTAATTAACTTAAGTCTTTTTAAGGTCTGCCTCTTGTGCCGTTGCTTTTGGGCGTCCTTGTCCTTTTTTAAATTCTGGACATCTGGGTGGAGGTTAACCATTGGCCTAGCGCCAGCGCTAGGTTCTAGGGGCTCTGAGTGATTTTTATGAGCACTAAAATCACCGCTAGCGTGCCTAGCAATCAAATCCTCTTTATTTGATTTCGGCAATGACAAATCAGGCTCGTGATTGTTAATCTTTAATTCTAAGCTAACTTCCTCACCCTCATTTAAGCGGTGGGGCGATATAGGCTGGTAATCTGGGCTGTTGTTGGGTTTAAGATGCTTCATACTATATATAATAACTTTACTTGTATTGGTACTATTGTATATGATAGTACCAGCTAAGTATAAGATATTTAGGTCAAAATTTAAGCCAGAGTGGTGGAATTGGCAGACACGCACGACTCAAAATCGTGTGCCCTTACAGGCGTGTGGGTTCGACTCCCACCTTTGGCACCAGCAATTATTAAAACTTTCCGTCGAGGTAGCTTTTTAAATCAGCCACACCATTTTTTGATTCACTGTAGTGGTTTTGATACAGAAAGCCAGCTGCCTGGCAGTGTTGCAGCCAGCTTGCCCCCGTCGCCTCCCTCGCGTCTACCAGGAGGCCTATCAAAATTGCTATAAAATCAACTAGCTTAATACTACCTTTAGCATTAACCACGCAAACAGCCTCACTATACTTTTGGCGCACTGCAACAATTTGATTTTTTTGAGCACTCACAACTGAAAGGTCTTGGCTCCTTGATAGCTCAAACAGCATCTCCACGATCTGATTGATACCACCTAGCCTAACCTTGCGAGACTGCCTTGCGCTTAGCGCCAGAATTGGAGAGAACAGAATCTTCTCGCCCTCAAAGCCAGTTGAGCGCAAAATTTTTTGGTAATCGCAGACAAATGTACCAGTATAAACCCTGAGCAGCTGACCTATCAACAGCTCCATTTTAGAATTTAATTCCCCCTCAACTAATGCAATAATTGCTTTGCAATCTTGCAACTTGCTAATTGCTAAATCAGACTCCTGATAGTAAATGCCGGGCTTACTAGCTAAAAATAGTTCGGCTGGGAGTGAATTTTGCTGATGTACATCGTCGGCAATTAGCACCACATCATGGCCTAATGCCACTAGGATTGAGTAGGCGGAATTAACAGATACCATACTAGCGTGCTTACAAACCAGAATACCCACCTTAAATCGCCCCAGTCTACTGACTGGTCGATTAAAAAATAGTTCGTCAAATTCCGACTGATCGGCAGTATTGGTGAGTATTTTAGTATCTGGCATTGAGCTATGACCTAATAAAAAACGCCGACAGTCGGTTACGAAATAATTTTGAGTACTCAAAGTTTTGTTCAGGTGAAGAAATAATTTTTAGCGACCTAAACACGCCATGAGCTATAAACTCAGCCTCATCACTACTAGAACGTACAAGATCAGCAACCAAGCGAGATGTAAATATTTGGTACTGATTGGGACATATGCTCTGATTTTTTTTGGCAAAGAAAAGCTTCTTTTTGGGTTGTAGGTAGTCCGGCAGGAGATTCATTAAAACTTTTTGATCGGTATGGGATAGCGTAAAATACCATGCCTCAATCACAGCCTTTGCGTAACGAGTTGATTGCTCGGCATTAAAGGCTCCTGCGTACTGGCTAACTAGTGCGGTAAAATAATCGGGCATCATAATAATTGGTGTACTATAATATATCCTAGGGCTCTTGTCTAGTTTTAGAGCGAATTGTTTTAATTTTATTCTCTGCTTTTTTGAGATGAGTCTCTATTTCGGCAGCTAATTCGCTACCTCGGCCAAACATTGTTATGGCTTTATCTAAATCAACATCACTACTCTCTAGATAGGTAGTAATATCCTCAAGCTCCTTGAGAGCATTGGCGTAATTAAAAGCTGATGGCTGTTTGCTGGTTTTCATTGTTGCCTCCATTGTTACGGCCAGGGTCAGCTAAACTGATCTCCCCATGGTGTAATTGTAACACGACCGTGTCCTTGGCATTAAAATCTTGGGCCGACTTGAGCACTTTACCTTTTACCCTAGCAATACAGTAACCTCTAGATAAAATGGCTCGTGGGTCAAGTGTAATTAAAAGTTTCTTATAGCCTGCCAGAGTATTAGTGGTATAACCAATTAATGACTCAATAGCTAGATATGATTTTGTGTACCTCTCGTCGCAAGCATGCCTTAGGCTACCTATCGTCATCTCAATGCTATGATAAAATCTATCTAGTTTTATTTGGCTGTCACTTGCTATGGTTTCGAGTAAGTTTAACATTAGGCTCGTAGTAGCTCTAACCCGTGCCAAAATTTCTGTCTTATCTGGCACTAGCCTACGGGCTGCATCACTAGGGGTTGCGGCACGCATATCAGCTACCAATTCAGCCAAGGCAACATCATCCTCGTGCCCGATGGCGACAACTGTTGGGATAACTGAGCCAAAAACTGCCCTCGCAACCGCCTCGGTATTAAAGGCCTGCAAGTCCTCTGCCGAACCGCCACCTCTTATTATCACCAAGACGTCATAACTCTGCTCCACTAGGTTGAGATAATCAATAGCCTCTACTATTTGGGCAGGTGCCGCTATGCCCTGCACTTGCACTTGGAGATGGTCAATCGCAAGACCACTCCAGCGGTCATTAATAATTGTCAGAAAGTCATTATAAGCAGCGGCCTGCTTAGAAGTGATAAGGGCTACTCTTAGCGGGAACTCTGGCAATGGGCGCTTGCGCTCTGGAGCGAATAGCCCCTCCTTTTCGAATTTAGCTTTAAGTATTTCAAAGGCTCGCTTAACTGAACCCTCGCCAGCTAACTCCACCGCCCTAATGGTCAAGCTAAACCTGCCGTCAGCTCTAAGTTTTGGCATGGCCTTAACCCTTATTAGCATCCCATCTTCAAGCTCTACGTTAAGTTGATAAATAGGTATAAAACAATTCACAACACTACCCGCATCCTTTAAATCAAAGAAGACCCATTTACCCTGGCTAATTTTATAGCTCGAAACTTCCCCCTCTATCACCACCTCTGGATAAGCGAATGATAATGTCTGGTTGACGACCGAGTTAAATTCGCTAACACTAATCGCCTCATCCTTCATCGAGCATTGTCCGCTTGTAATAATATAAGCCGAATGGCAAAAATAGCCATAAT
The DNA here is from genome assembly GCA_943354915.1 of Patescibacteria group bacterium UBA4664. Taxonomy (GTDB): domain Bacteria; phylum Patescibacteriota; class Saccharimonadia; order CAILAD01; family BJGX01; genus SICB01. The sequence continues at coordinate 12,476 of CALRDO010000009.1, read as the reverse complement.
GAGATAACACGATAGACTATTACTGCTGAGAAGCTAATATCAAATGACATACCAAGCCCAACCAAAATGGTAACCATGCCTATTTCTATCACGCCAATACCTGAAGTTGCAATTGACGCTAGCGAGGCAACTAATGCCACAAGAAATGCCGCTATCACGACGCCCGGATTGGGGTAGACTCCAAAGGCTACAAATACTGTATATAGCGACAAGATGTCAATTGAGAGAGTTACAAAGCACCACCAAAATGGCCCAACTAGCAATCTCCAGTCGTTTTTAAATTCTAACAATGTTGCGTAGAACTTATTGATTAGCTCGTGGAACTGAGCTTTCTCTAGTGCGTTGCGTTTAAACTTTTTGAGTAACCAATTCATTGGTCTGGTTAAGAAGTACCCGAGGTGCTCCGTAGCTGGTCTATTGAGCAACAAACCAATTACGGCTACCGAGGCAACCAACATCAGCAGCAAGGCAATTAGTATCAACCTAAAGCTAACTTGCTCTATCCTATTAGATAAAAAAAGCATTAGTAGGCTAAGCAGTAATAATAAAATAAATGAGATAACAGTAAAGCCCAGCCAAAATGCCTGCGCCACAGTTGCAGTTTGGGCCGAAATTTTATTTTTTCTGAGCCGGCTACGTAGTATCGCAACACCACTTAACCCACCGGTCGGGAAAACAGTATTGGCGAAGTTCATAGTAACTACATCCTTAAATAATGTGCCAAATGGCACCCGCTGATTAAAATTTTTCAGATAAACCTGGAAGTACTTGGTGTTAGTCCAATAGTATATGTACCTCAAAACAATAACTACTAGTAGTAGCCAGACATTGACGCTACGAATTACAGATAAAAAGTTCGTGAGCTGGCCGAATTGTACTATCCCGAATAGTACAATCAAAATTAATGCTAAAAAGAAAAAGATATGCCTTAAACGCATAATTTAATTGTACCCTAGCTCGCCATTATATGATATCTCAAGCTATAATATTAGTATGCAAATAGTGGTACTTGGTAGAGAAACAGCCCTTTGCTTGGCAGAAGCCGAAGCATACTTTGGCAACGCTAAAAAAATTACACCCCAAATAGCTGAAATTGATACTGATAAACCCCAAGATATTAATAAACTCGGTGGTGCTATTAAGTTGGCTAATTTAAATTATAGAGATCTAGATAATATTAATGATGTCCAGCTGAAAATTGAAGAAATTTTGCAGGGCTTAAATACTAGTACCAAACTCAACTTCGGCTTAAGCTACTATGGGGATGGTAATATTAACCTAAGCGCTCTTGGGCTAAAAATTAAAAAGTCTCTCAAAAAATTAGAGATAAAGCCAAGACTAGTTTTGCCAAATTCAACTAACCAACTCAATGCGGCGTCAATTAAGCATAATAAACTAACGGCTGGTGGCGCCGAACTGCTAATTATCAAAACTGGTTCAAAATATATGCTAGCGACTACCTACGGCTTTCAGGATATCGATTCATACTCGAAGCGTGATTACGACAAACCCTGCCGGGATAGAAAGGTCGGTATGTTGCCTCCTAAGCTCTCACAAATTATGATTAACCTCACTAAGCCCGGTGCTAAGGCAATGATAGTTGACCCCTTCGTGGGGTCTGGTGGCGTACTTATTGAAGCGGCGCTAATGGGCTATAACTGCGAGGGGAGCGATATCTCGCAGGCAATGACCGATTGTGCCAACAAAAACATTGAGTGGTTTAAGGAAAATTTTGATAATTTAGGTGATATGGAAGTCACTAAACCCCAGGATGCTGTATTGCGCCAGTACCCTAACACGAGCTATTCAATAGTCACTGAAGGCTTCCTGGGTAGCAACTTTTTATCTAAGCCAACAATCCATTTAGTCAAAGAACAACTACCAGAATTAAAAAAGCTCTACCTAGATTTCTTTGAGAATTTACGCAACCAGACCAATAAACCAAATAGAATATGCGTCTGCATACCGTTTTGGCTTTTCCCCGACACCACCATTGAACTTAAAATCATTGACGATATCTGTAAATTAGGCTATACTAATTGCGAGTTTACATCTGTACGGCAAAGCACTCTTAGCTACCACAGAGAAGGACAATTCACAGGCCGTCAGATTAACGTTTTTGAAACTAAGCAGGAGCATAACAACCAATGTCACACACAAAAGCCGGGGGCTCATCAAGGAACGGCAGAGATTCCCAATCTAAAAGGTTAGGCGTAAAACGTTCTGGCGGGCAAGCCGTACAAACAGGCGATATTATCATTAGACAAAGAGGCACTAAATTTATTGCTGGTTCACACGTCGGAATCGGCAAAGACCATACGCTTTTTGCTTTGCAACCGGGTCTAGTTGAATTCAAAACTATTCAGAAAGCAGCCTTTACAGGCACCAAGCAGCGCAAATCGCTGGTCAGCATCGTTGCGAGTAGCTAACTTGTAGCAATATATGGGGCTAGCTACTTGTGCTTAGTAGCTTTTTTTTGCCCGCGGGCAAGAGTTGCGCCGGTAGAATGGTGCTTGATAGCACCTATGAAATCTCTAAATAGTGGGTGGGGGCTACCTGGTCTAGATTTAAATTCTGGGTGGAACTGGGTTGCTACAAAAAATGGATGACCTTGATGCTCTATTATCTCAACTAATTTTAAATCGGGGGATGTAGCGGCTATGATTAACCCGGCAGCTTCTAGCTGTTCTCGATAGTTGTTATTAAATTCATACCTATGTCGATGCCTTTCTAGCACTGTACTCTGGCCATAGGCTAGATATGAGCGCGACTTTTTGTTTAGCTTCGCTTCATAGTTACCTAGCCTCATGCTACCGCCTAGGTCTACACCAATTTGGTCTGGCATAATATGTATTACCTGATTTTTAGAGTTAGGGTCCATTTCGCTACTATTAGCATGCTCATCGTGCAATACCTCTCTGGCAAACTCAATCACGGCAGCCTGCATCCCCAGGCATAGCCCTAAGTATGGAATGTTGTTTTTCCTAGCATAGCGAGCTGACAAAATCTTGCCCTCTATACCTCGGCAACCAAACCCGCCGGGGACTACAATCCCATCTAGGTTTGCAAATTCGGCATCAGTACCAACTAACTTCTCGGAGTCTACCCATACAATATCAATACCTATATTATGATACCAACCAGCCGAGCGCAAGGCCTCAAAGACACTCAAGTAGGTGTCCTCGTTGCTCATGTACTTGGCTATTACACCCACTCGGGTTGAGTCTTTAGTGTGCTTAATTTTGTAAACTAGTTTCTGCCAGTCCTGCAGGTCAGGTTTGGTGCAAGCCAGCCTAAGAGCTGAACAAATATAATCTCCAATGCCGGCTTCTTCCATCCGTAGCGGAACCTCATAGACGCTTTTGGAATTGGGCAGGGCTACGATTGCATCTTTGTCGACATCACAATATAGACTCATTTTCTCAAAAGCTTCGGCATTAATCGGCTCGTCAGATCGCACACAAAGTATGTCGGGTTGAATGCCTGCCTCTCTTAGATCTCTAACGCTGTTTTGAGCTGGCTTAGTTTTGAACTCCTTGCTAACGGCTAAATACGGCACAAAAACAACATGGGCGTATATCACATTCTCGGCGCCAACTCGACGCTTCATCTGCCTAATAGCTTCTATCCAAGCCATAGCCTCGTAGTCCCCCACGGTGCCACCAACTTCTGAAATATGTAAATCGCTACCTTCGCCAGATAAAATAATCTGGTTCATAATCTCATTTGTAATATGCGGAATGATTTGAATAGTTTTGCCCAGGTACATGCCCTTGCGTTCATCGGACAACACCTTAGAATAGATTCTGCCACTCATGGTAGATGATTTACGGGTTAGCTCGGTATCGATAAACCTCTCATAGTGCCCAAGGTCAAGGTCGGTTTCGCCACCATCACAGGTAACAAAAACTTCGCCGTGTTCAGCAGGGTTAAGGGTGCCAGCATCCATATTCAAATAAGGATCACACTTTTGCATTGTGACCTTTAGGCCCCGAGCTGACATAATCTTACCTATTGATGCTGCCGTGATACCCTTGCCTAGACCAGATATTACACCGCCAGTCACAAAGATATATTTTGTTTTTATCTTAGATTTTGTTTTCATAAACCCCAGAACCCCCTCCCACATTTAACTATTATTACTATAATAATGCCTATGCTAGGGCTAGGTCAAGACAAAACTACCAAGTTATTTATAAATAATGCGCTACCTTGCTTCTTTTGCAAGTTCTATCGCCCGCTCAAGTTGCGGATCTCTACTGTTGTTGATATCGTCGGGCGTCAATTTCACTTCAACTTCTGGCATGATACCTTCTTTGCTAATATTGGTGCCATGAGGCGTAAACCAATTGGCAGTAGTGACTTTAACCGCTGGACCCTGACAGTTGCCACTGAAGAATACTTTATTGATACAAATGACTTCCTGAACACTACCCTTACCATAGGTACGCTCGCCCACCAATATCACTCTATTATTATCGTTAAGTGCCCCAGCCAATATCTCTGCAGCAGAGGCGCTGCCCTCATTAATAAGCATAATAATCGGCATATCGGTCATCTCCCCGCCAGCGATAGCGTAGTCTATTTTGGGTTTTGAGTTTCTGGACCTCTCCTCTACTACTACTCCGCTAGAATAAAACTGCGAGGCAACCTCGACTGCTGTCTGCAAATAACCGCCTGGGTTATCTCTGACATCAACAATTATGACCTTGGCGCCCTGTACCCTTAGGGCTTGCCCTGCTGATTTAACTTCATTGGAGGTGTCCTCGCCAAAGCGTCTGATTTTAATGTAGCCAATATTATCTGGTTTCATTGAGTAGCTAACGCTAGGGACATTTATTAGTTCTCTGGTTATCTCTAACTCGCGTAGTGGTTCGCCACCGCGCACAATACCTAATTTTACCTTGGTGCCAGCCTCGCCACGAATCTTAGATACCGCCTCGTCGATTGTTAGAGTCCGGGAATCTTCTCCGTCAATAGTGGCAATAATATCACCAGACCTAAGCCCAGCCCTGCTAGCCGGAGTGCCGTCGATTGGGGCAATTACAGTTAAGAGGGATTTCTTCTGGCCGATCTCAACACCAATGCCTGATAGCTCGCCATTTAAATCATTATTTAACTCCTCATTAGACTTTTCGTTCAAAAAGACAGTATAGGGATCGCCAAGTGCTGCTACAGCCCCTGCCGCAGCTCCTTCGGATAATTTTTGATAATTGATATCCCCATTATATTTTTGTTTCAAAATGGACTGCACTCGGTACAGCAAGGAGGTATCAAGTTTATTTTTATTAAGTGCTGGTGTATAAAAATTATTAAATAGCCAAAAAGCTGCCAGCCCCAGTACAAAACCAATCAGCAAATTAATAGCACCCGAGCGGCGCGGCTTATTTAGCTTGGGTTCTGATGGCGGTGTTTGATTTGGGGTAGTTTTAGGTTTGTCTTGATTCATAGTTTTTCTTTGCTAGAACTAAAATGGTAACATATGCGCATATAAAGTGCTGTACCCATTGCCGTGTAGTATCACTACGTAGTTACCCCACCCTCCATTAAAGCCTGAGGCTCTAAGTACTATTGTACCCGAGGCTGCGGCTCGGATTGGTGGGCTGGATGGGTTAGCAATGTCTATTCCATTATGGAAAGAGTAGCCGAAACTCCCGTCTGCAGGGCCATAGTCTTGAGTCACTATACCATTTGTAACACCTTGATAGCCAAATGGACTACCTACAGGATTTACATGGGCACCATTAGAGTTAAATACCGTAAAATGTAAATGGGTGCCGCTAGAGTTACCAGTTGACCCCATATACCCTATGATGTCTCCCTGGTTAACTGTGCCCAAATTTGTGTATTGACCTGATTGAGCGAAGCTTGCTACTCTGCTTGCTATTTCTGCAGCTACGTTTTTCTTAGATTCTTCAAGCTTCCTAACCTCTGACTGGTAATTAGCCTCTTCGCCCTGTGTAGCAGCAAGGAAATTTGCTTGCGTTACTCTCTTGTCTGCAATACCCTTGACTTGGGCCTGTTGCTTCCCGGCAAGTATATTTAACTCTGCCTTTTTAACATCTAATTCCTTTTTTAGAGCATCTATTTTATTAACATTGTCATCTACTTTGCGCTTAATCGCACCTAGATACTGGTTCTGGGCTACAAAATCACTCAAGCTCTTACTAGAAGCGACCAGCTCAATTGGGCTCACCTCACCACTTTTGTAAATCATCCTTATGTTTTCTCGTAGTATATCCTGTTGGCGTTTCAAGTCATTATTGGCAACACTAATCTCAAGATTGGTCTTGTTCGCCTGTAAATTAGTCAAGTCAAGCGCTGACTGGGCGGTGGAGATTTCTGCATCAAGGCTAGCAATTTTCTGCTTTAAAGTCTCTGCCTCACCGTGTTTCTGACCCGCTGCAGCCTGGTTGGTCTTTATCCTTGCCTCAAGATCACGAATCTTCTCATCCAAATTATCGGCAACAGCAACCCTTGGCGTTATTATGATCAGCACAGAAACTATAATGACAATAATGCCAATTACTGCGCCGATCTTTGTTTTTAGTTTTCTTAAAATTTAGCACCCTCCTAATTAGCAGTAAAACATAACTATTATACCATATCAGCCCTAAAATTACGATACTTTTTAGAGCTTTAAATGCCGCGAAATAGCCAACCAGCTAGAAAGTGCACCGATTATAATACCGAGACCATAAATGGCGAGGAATATTAGCATAAAATTAGAACTAAAATAGCCAACCGTAGCGCCAGCATTAAGTTTTTCAACTAGAAACTGATTAATAACCCGGCTAAGAGGTACCAATGCCATGACAGCAATCGTTGCGCCAAACACACCATACATCGAACCCTCAATAATAAATGGGCCTCGAACGAACCACTTGGTGGCCCCCACCAACTTCATAATTTCTATTTCCTCACGACGGGTATAGATAGCCATCCGAACGGTGTTGAAGATAATAAGCAGGGCAATAATCAAAAAGACTGCGCTCAATACTCCGCCAACTCGAGTTACGGCATTGCTGATGCGAATGATGTTTTCGATAACCCCCTTACGGTTATCATCGCTACTATCGTAGCTAGTTTCGGTAATAATAGCGCCTTCTGGGTAGCCCCGAATAGTCTTATTGATGGCACCAATATCGTCAATTACGGCCAGCTTAACCTCTAAGGATGCGGGCAGGGGGTTCCCTATCTCAGATGCTGACTTTGCCAGCTTACTGCCTTCCTTGCTACTGTTCTCTAGCCTTTTTAGGGCATCAAGCTTAGACACAAATTCAACCGTCGTTACCCCTGAGGTTGTCAGGACCTTAGCTTGCAAGGCTTTAATTTCTTCATCCTTAGCATCGTCACTAATAAACAAGGTTAGGTCGATCTTTTGCTGAACCTCTTTCAGCTGTGATTGCACAAAGTATATTGAAAATGCAAAAAAAGTCATAATCAACAGAGTTACAGCCATAATTGCGGTGGCTGCTGTGCTTAACCAGGCATGACGAAAGGTATTGCGGAACCCACTCTTAAAAACCCTCCAGAAGGTAATCATATGCTATATTTCCCGACTTTCTCATCTTTTACGACTCGCCCTCTGCTAATGGTGATAACCCGCTTTTTTAGAGCATTAACAATGTCTTTATTGTGAGTAGTTAGTACCACGGTGGTACCAAAACGATTAATTTTTAATAGTAATTCAATAATATCCCATGAGTTTTTGGGGTCGAGGTTGCCGGTTGGTTCGTCGGCGATAAGTATTTTGGGGTTACGCACCAGCGCCCGAGCAATTGCGGTGCGCTGTTTTTCGCCACCGGATATTTCGGTCGGATAATGATGGGCCTTTTCGCTTAACCCGACTAACTGTAAGATTTTAGGTACAGCCCGTTTAATATCACTAGATTTCACACCCGATACTTCTAGCGCAAAAGCAACATTCTCATAAACTGTCAAGTTAGGAAGCAATTTAAAATCCTGGAAAACCACGCCAATTTTACGACGCAAATGGGGTATATTAGCTTTATCGATGGTATCGTAATCGATACTACCAACTATGATCTTGCCAGAGGTAGGATCCTCTTCCTTAATCAATAAACGGATAAGAGTGCTCTTGCCGGCACCAGATGCGCCAACAATCGTCACAAATTCCTTGGGCTGAATATGCAGTGAGGCGCCTGAAAGAGCCACTGTCTTATTGGGGTATATAACAGTAACGCGGTCGAGTAAAATCATATGCTATTAGCTTAACAAAAAAACCCAAAAAAATAAAGCTAACCCGACCCTACTTGACTCGCTAAATAGGCCTCAATCAGTGGCTCCAAATCCCCATCTAAAACACCTTGGGTATCACTTGTTTCGTAGCCACTACGGTTATCCTTAATTTTTTGATAAGGGTGCAGGACATATGACCTTATTTGGCTCCCCCAATCGGCTGATTTGGTTGATACCTTCAGCTCACTAATACTCTCCAGGTGCTGTTCACGCGTCAGTTCGGCCAGCCGACTCATTAAAATACTCATGGCCCGCTGTTTGTTTTTGAGTTGACTACGCTCGTTCTGAATTGCTACCGTTAGCCCCGTTGGTAAGTGTGTAATGCGCACCGCGCTGTCGGTAGTATTAACACTCTGTCCGCCCTTGCCGCTGCTCCGATAGGTATCAATTTTAAGGTCCTTTTCGTCTAGCGAGGCTTCGGTTTGGGATATTTCTGGCACTACATCAACTAGCGCAAAAGATGTCTGCCTGAGGCTGGCCGAATTAAATGGGCTCAAGCGTACCAGGCGATGCACGCCTTTTTCAGAACGTAACTTCCCATAAGCGAATGGGCCACTAAAGCGAACTGTCGCACTCTTAATGCCAGCCTCCTCGGCAGGGCTTTCATCGAGCACCTCGGCAACTAGACCGCTGGTTTCGGCATACCTGAGATACATTCGCTCTAGCATCGCCGTCCAGTCGGCAGCGTCCGTCCCACCAACGCCTGCCGATAACTGCATAATTGCAGCCGATTTGTCATGCTTGCCGCCTAGCTTTGCTATTAATAACAGTTTATCGGCCGCCTTAATAAGGCTCTCAGCTATTGGCCGATACTCATCTAGGGCTTTAGTATCGCCAGGTGCAAGGAGTTCTATCGTCGTGGCGATATCATCTATAGTTTTATCCCAGCTGGTAATATAGGTCCTCAAGCTAGCCGCCTTTTTAATAGTATTCTCGGCCGCACTAGGGTCGTTCCACAAACTAGCATCTGCTAACTCTTCTTCTAGATTTGCTAGGTGCTTTCTGTCGCCTGCGAGATTAAGCCTTTTTATAGCATCATCTAGGCTAGACTGGCATTTTTTTAATTGTTCTACTAATTGTTTCACAGCTACCATTATAACCCTTATTGACTCTTATTAAAAAAGACCTAGCAAATGCCAGGCCTTTTTTAGTGTTATTGATTTTTATTAGTTGTAGTTGTATTGATGTTTTATTTTAGTCAAGCTGCGAGTCAAATTATTTTGATTTGCCAAGAGCTGCGGCAAGCGCCTGCTTACTCTTGCGATACTTGATAGCACCGATAGTCATCGCACTTGAGCCTAAGACTCCTAGCAAGCCAGTTTCTACACCAGTTTGTGGCAAATTAGGCTTTGGTGTTGGAGGGGTCGGAGGGGTGGGAGGAGTTGGAGGAGTGGGAGGTTTAGAACAATTCTGATCTTTAGTAGCAGTTACGCTAGCATCATCATTAATTGCAGGTACACCGCTAGCTTCCGCTTGAGCGTTATTGACTATTTTCTTAGCCCCACACTCTAGGGGAGCAAAGGGCGTAGCTAATGTGGTACGGAAGCGGAAATAGCCATTGGCACCAGGTGCAACCTGACCAATCCCGACACCACCGCTAAATAAACCATTATCTGCAACCGGAATACCTTGAGGGTGGTTGCCGTCAAAATGCATTACTGAACCAGGTACTAGCTTTAAATCTGCTGGGAGCGTATCGCGAACTACACTATTGGTAGCCATAGCAGAACCATTATTTTTATACTCAATTAGCCAACTGGTAGTTGAATTAACACTTGAGTCATTAAAATTAACATCAAGGTTTTCTTGCCAGTCAGCTGAACCTGGAGTGGTTACTTTTTTGCTGACTTCTAGCTTCGGTCCGTTAATTTTAACTTTTAGAGTTACAAAAGCGTCAAATTCAAAGCAACCTGGGAAATTACCGTCCATGTTCTGGTATCCGATTTTAGGTGATGGGCGATTAACATTAAGTTGATTATCGTGTTGGACAATACTATCTGGCAAAGCCACACCATTTGGGTGAGCGCCATTAGCCAATCTAGCAGAACCAGGTACATATTCCATACTAACTGGTACAGAAGAATTAAAATCAACTGAATCTGCTACCCAGCCTGGGTTGGTGTTGTCAGCGATAATGTAACCAAAGCTACGCAGTGATGTTGAAGTGGCGGTAGGTAAGAACACCTGTAAACGGGTGTTACGAGCTACGCCCGAACCATTAAAATTAGTACCGTTAAGTCCTGGTGCAGAGCCGTTATGAATATACATTCTAAGAGTTATTTCTTGCCCTGGGGTAACTACTAGTTGATCCTTGTAGGGTCCGCTAGTGGCGCTGCCAGCATCAAAAAAAGCTCTTTCGTCTCCATAATTAGGAGTATTTATCCACGAGTTAAATACCGGGTAACTAAAAGCTACCGAATCAGGACCAGTATATGTTTTAACAGGTCGATTGGCAGGCTCGTATCCAGCAATGGCGGTTAATGGAATTATAATTGCAGCAGCAATAGCGGCTACGAATACGGCGAATTTGGCGATGGTCCTGATTGTCATAAATATTATCTCCCTTGCGTCTTAACTCTAATTATTAATTGTAGGTTGGTATAATACCACTAATGTTTATTTTTGTCAATACCTAGTCAATACTATAGCGAATTATTAAACTCTGCAGGGTTTAACCCTGAACCTAACAATATAATATTGCGTTACTAGGTTCAAGCTTAAAAAAAGGGGGTGGGCGTCCCGGGAGACAAAGCTCCCCCGGGACATAAAGCACAGCCTATCGGCCACTACCCCGGCGGGGGTGGCAAATAGGTAGTAGGTGGTGCCGTCGTCGGCGGTAGGGTAACTACCGATGACGGTGGTGGTGATGTTGTCACCACCGTAGGCGGCGGAGGATCTGTTGGCGAGTAGCCATCAGATCCGTGGTTTACCGCCCCTCCCGTGCCAGGGGAGCCACCAGAGCCTGGAATACCTGTACAGCTTACGCCGAGGTTATCGACGCAAGGGGCTGGCTGGGTATCTGGGCCCTTGCACAGCTCACCGCAGGGGCGAGTGGTGGTGGGTGTGGTAGGTGCCGGTGGCGTGACTGGCCTCGGCAACTCCGTTTGAGGGTTGCCACACCCGGCCCGTACCGGTACTATGACCGGCGGCACGCCATCCTCACAGCCGGACTGATCCACGAAGTACCAAAGTACTTCGCCGACCGCCGACTGGCGGGTTCCAGCATCATAGCTGGTGCCATCTCGGAAACCAGTGTTACCTGGCAGTTCCGAGCGGACTAGCAACTGAGCCGCAATCCAGCCCTCTGTATCGAGGGCTTGCTCACGGCTGATGCCGCTTGCAGTCACCAGTGCCAGAGCTGCCTCACCTTCCGGTGAGCCATCTCCGATAAAAGCGACGAGCTCATCGGCTGTGCGAGGAGTCTGCGACGTAAACGCCGCATTACCCCTCGTATTGGCCTCAGGCTCATCCCAATCCACCGTAAAGGTGAACTGGTCGGGGGTGAAACCCCGTCCTAGTAGCGCAGTGCTGACGGCGGTTGCTTTATCGCAGCCTTGGCCGGCACTTGCCACTGGAATGTTGCGTCCTCCACTTCCGAGGAGGAGAAGCAGCAACATCAGCAAGCTGACGCTCGCAGCGCCAGCTGTAATGATGTACTTTCTCGTGTTGTTCAAGGTACTCCTCCTAGGAGGTTGGAAGGACTTTTGGTTCAACAACTTGCTACCAGGCGTCCTTTGGTGACCTGATAACAATGCAGTTGGATCAAAATATAAGCTTGCTGGAGGGGGTTAAAAAACCCCCTCCAACGAAGCATAGCCCAGCCAAGATTAGACCCGAACGACGGGTGTAACCTCGGTGGGGGTGGTGTCAACAAAGACATACTCGCTAACAGCGGTGCTGTCAGCTGACGATGCCGATGCCGCACGTCTCGATGAGCTCGTCTTGGTAGACGAACGGCTCGAGCTCGAGTTGGAGCCAGAAAAGGCCGCCACTATAGCTGCGACCGTAGTCGCAAGTACAGCGATGATGCCCGCTGCCCAGAAAATCGCGTCGTAGCCCGGGTGAGCTCCGATGTCGATTGTTCTGCCCTGGTAGAACGCCGTGTAGCGCTCCGCCAAGTAGTCGTGGGCGATTAGCATGCCCACGACGACAGTGACGACTACGGCCAGCCAAGTGGCAAAAATGCTGCCATAGCTGGTCGTGCTGGACGTCGA
>CALRDO010000008.1 GCA_943354915.1 Patescibacteria group bacterium UBA4664 | reverse complement strand
GTCCTCATTTCGAAAGTTTTCTTGCCAATCGTAACTTCCACCGGTGTAGCACGGTCAATAATAATGCGCTGGCCGACGACTTCATCGCCGGCAAAATTATCACTCCTATCGATGGATACTTTATCTTCACTATAAAGCTTGACGCTGGAGGACTCCACAACCTGCCGGGCGCTGCGATAGCCGCTCATAACAATTGTTTTGGTGCCACCATCGATGATTAAAGATGGGTAAGCTCTATAGACATTGGCGTTATAAAAAGGTTGGTTGATTTGGGTCGTGGCGGCTGGCTCTACCACATCACCTTGCCCTAGTACTACGCCAGCTTGCTCTAACGCTTCGCCAATTGTTTTAGCATCGGTAGCGATGGTCTTTTTGTGGTCATCGGCAAAGATAGTAAGTAAGGTCTTACCTTCTGCAAAGGCAACATTGCGAACAGAAACCTGAGACTGACCAAAGAAAAGCGAAAACATTACAAATAAAAATAATACTAAAACAACCGAAACACTGAATATCGGACGGTGTTTTGTGGTGTTGCTAGAGGATATATTGCGGTATCTGCGATGCACAGGGTTAGGTCGAAAATTTGGTAAAATAATAAGCCTCTTTGGTTAATAATCTAAAAAGGCTTTTGTTTTTGTTTGTATATATAAAGTCTATTTTAGCTTTACTTGCTAGTGCTTGTCAAACCACTTATGAACAATTAAATTGCTCAGCTACCAGCTATAAACTAAATTAAATTTTTCTTAAGGGTGCGTATTGTAAATTTAGATTTTTAATTCCATCAGAGGTAAATTTAACTATTACCTCTGACTTATTGATGTTTTGCACAATGCCCTTGCCGAACTTAGGGTGGATGACCTTATCTCCTTTGGTAACGTTGGCCTTATCAACCTCGTCGGGAAAATCATCGTCAAATGTCTGTCTAGCTATGCGCCCAATAGTATCACCGGTAGAGCCAATTGGCTGGTCTACTAGCTCCTCTGGAATATCAGAAATAAATCTTGATGATACATTGTGCTGGGTATTGCCATAGAGCATCCGGGAGCTGGCGTGCAATAAATAAAGCTGTTGCTTGGCACGCGTCATGCCAACATAACAAAGTCGGCGCTCTTCCTCTAGCTCTTCTGGCTCAAAAAATGTTCTAGAATGCGGAAATATTGCCTCCTCCATCCCTGCCATAAAAACGGCTTCGAACTCTAACCCTTTGGCGGCATGCAAAGTCATCATACTGACAGTATCCTTCAGGGCGTCTAGCGAATCTATGTCGGATACTAAAGCAATCTCCGTTAAAAAAGTCTCTAAATCCATACCCTGATAAAGCTTAGTGACACCTAATAATTCCTGTACATTTTCTATTCTGTCCTCGGCCGAAATCGTCCCATCTTGCAAGTAATCCATATATTCTATGCGCTTTATTAAAGTGTCCATTAGCTCATAAATACTCCAATCTTGGTGCTGGCGTAAATCATGTAAGATCATACCAAGATTTTTAAGCTCAATTAACGCCTTACCCCTCAAGTTAGCTATCTTACTGGGGTCTAGTAAGGCCTCTATGGTATCCACTTCATGCTTATCAATATGCTCAATAACAGCCGAGACGCTTTTAGCACCGATCCCTCTGGTTGGTACATTTAATATTCTAGTTAGGCTGACTAAGTCATTGGGCTGAAATATTACCCTCATATACGCCAAAATATCTTTTACTTCACGGCGGTCATAAAACCGAGTTCCACCAACTATTTGATATGGGATATTATACTGCAAAAAGCTTTCCTCTAAACTCCTAGATTGAGCATTGGTCCTATATAGCACTGCGAAGTCACTGAGCCTCAATTTAGGGTTAAGATTGCGGAGCCTATCTATGGTTTGAATAATCGTGCGTCCTTCGGCCAATTCATCGCTAACGCTCAAGACGTGGACTTTTTCGCCAAGACCAAGATTTGTCCATAGTTGCTTACTGCTTTTGCTCATGTTCTTAGCAATAACGCTGTGGGCAGCGTCTAATATTAGTTGCGTGGAGCGGTAGTTTTGTTCTAGTTTTATTATTTTTGCCTCTGGATAATCTGATTCAAAATTTAAAATATTCTGGAAGTTTGCCCCACGCCAGGAATAAATGCTTTGCCAATCATCCCCAACCACGCATAGATTATGATGCAGTGCGGCGAGTAATTTAATTAGCTGGTACTGGGCGTGATTTGTATCCTGGTACTCATCTACTAATATATAGCGGAATTGTTGCTGGTATTTTTTTAATACATCAGGCTCATTTTTAAATAATTTTACTAGCTCCATTATTAAATCATCAAAGTCTAGCGCCTTAGATTTAATCATCTCTCTCTGGTAAATAGGGTAGATATCGGCTGCGATTAACTGCAGCTTAGTGCTAGCCATTGTGCGGTATTGAGTTGGTTCAATTAGTTCATTTTTGGCCGAAGATATCGCCCAGGCAATCCCAGATGGGGTAATAGAACGGTCATCTATATGCAAGGATTTTAGAATCTTTTTTATGAGCGATTGCGTATCGGCAGCATCATAAATCAAAAAGTTGCTTGTTAGCCCTAACTTATCGGCTTCTCTGCGCAAGATACGGTTGGCGATAGAGTGGAAGGTGCCTAAAAAAGGCAAAGGGTTGGCAGTTGGGTCCTCAAAGCCTAGCAAACGTGCAACTCTAGAGCGCATCTCGCCAGCTGCTTTGTTGGTAAAAGTCACTGCTAAGATACTGCTTGGGGCAACTTTTTTATCCCCTACTAAATAAGCCATACGGTGGGTGAGAGCTTTGGTCTTGCCACTCCCCGCCCCTGCCAACATTAGGATTGGGCCGTCGGTTACTTCAACGGCCTCAGCTTGGGCTTTATTTAAGCCCTCAAATATGTTCTTCATCTATATGCCTTACTACAGTGGTTGTAATTATTAATGACTAAATTATTTGTTTTTAGCCGATTCAATACTTTGGGTTATAACCTGCTTCGCAGCTTTTGCATCGCCCCAGCCATTGAATTTCATTTCTACGCCTTGCCAGCCGTTTTTCCAATCTTTATAGTGGCTATAAAAATGCTCTACTGTTTTCTGGAAGTTTTCACCAATATCGGCTAGGTCCTTAATATGGTCCTTGCTAATATCATCAGCTGGCACACAAATTAACTTTTCATCTGCCTCATTGTTGTCTACCAAGTAGAGTACGCCAATCGGCCGAGCAGGCACGACTGTGCCGTGTGGTACAGACTCATCAATGATCAGTAGTCCGTCGAGTGGGTCGCCATCTCCGCACAGAGTGCTTGGCACATAGCCGTAATCAGTTGGGTACCCTAAAGCAGTAGCATTGACTCTATCTAAAAAAAGCCTGCCAGTTGCTTTATCAAACTCATACTTATTCTTTTCACCCTTGCGAATTTCTATTACCAAATTAATAATTTCGGGCGCTTTTTCGCCATAGCTAAGTTCGGTCATTTTTACTCCTTAATGTCTTAAGTCCTATTATAGACCTAGGACGGGCTTATGACCAGATTATAATTGGCAAATACTACTAAACTCTTTGTAATTGAGGCTGGCTCCGCCCACCAATAACCCGCCAACTTTATGAAGTCCTAAATAGGCGCTGGCGTTATCGACATTGGTACTACCGCCATAAAGAATTGCTATCTTGTCGGCAATTGCTTGGCCATACTTATTGAACAAATACTGATGGATTGTTAAGGTCATTGCCTGCACAATGCTTGGTTCGGCATTAACCCCAGAACCAATCGCCCAGACTGGCTCATAGGCAATAACCAGATTACTGGCTTCATCACGGGTAATCTCTGACAGGTTCGTTTCGAGTTGATCTAATACTGTACGCTGCGCCAGGCCATCTTGGCGGGCATTGGTAGTTTCGCCAACGCATAATATTGGGGTTAATTTATTACGTATACAGGCTGCTACTTTGCGGGCTATCAATTCATTATCTTCTTGGTATATTATGCGTCTCTCGGAATGGCCCACGATACAATACTTAACTAAACCCTTGAGCATTGGGCCAGCTACTTCTCCCGTAAAGGCTC
Organism: Patescibacteria group bacterium UBA4664; assembly: GCA_943354915.1. GTDB lineage: Bacteria > Patescibacteriota > Saccharimonadia > CAILAD01 > BJGX01 > SICB01. The sequence continues at coordinate 16,539 of CALRDO010000008.1, read as the reverse complement.
CTTCGTCGTTATCATTAATATTCTGTGCGCCGAGTTGTAAAAAAGTCTTATGGGATAAGATAATTTCTTGGGCTTTTGCTAAACTCACGAAACTCGGACATAACACTACCGAAGCGGTTGGTGCGGTAATTTGCTGCCTAAGCCTCGTAATCAACGTTTCGGCCTGCCTTAAGTTCATATTCATTTTCCAGTTACCGACGACTAGACGATTCACCAGAACCTCCAGACAATAACGGCAAACATCTTTATCTTCTTACAGCTGGCCTTAGTAATACTATGGTAGTTCATATGTATAATTGTAATGCTTTTTGACCAAAACGGAAACTTGACAAATCACTAAAAATGTATTATTATTTTATCCGTTCCGTATCCTCTACCATCGGAAGGTAAAAATGGAAGCAGTTGATGGGCACAGGAAAGTCAATATCTACTGGAAAATTTTAGGTTGGGTTCTCTTTTGCATAATTGTGTTTGTCGGATTTTATTACATAAGCACTGGCGGGTTCACATTCCCGCCAAGAGACTGCAAGGGTAAACAGCGCATAGCTGTCGGCAATGCCAATACTTATTGGGAGATTGCCAAGCGTGACTTCCCTAACTCCGACCCTCGGCCAGTATCTGATGCCCTAATCAAAATGAATGGGGATATCCTACAGCCAGGAGGAATGATTTTCGCTCCTTTGGCATGCAGGTAGCATACCAAAGGAACAACAAAAGGCTCACCAAACTGGTGAGCCTTCTTTTTTAATATACTATTATTGAGCTTATTTTTTACCAAATAGTTTTGCAAAAAAGCTTGGCTTTTTGACTGGCTGAGCTGGGGTGTTCGTAGCTGTACTAGCGAAATCATTAGGAGCTACAGGCACTGGCGCTGGTGTTGGGGGGCTAGATACATTACCCTCTGGCGCGACAGGCTCCGGTTCTTTAGGCAGAGCAAAGGTCGTCGAGGGACTATCAGGGTTAACCAACGGAACAGACGCCTCCGACGCTAGACCTACTGGTAAGCTTGGCTTAACGCCATCCATACCTGTTGGCTGACTACTCTGCGATGCTTCAGTTTGCTGTTTGAGTTGCGCTTGCTTCAATTCTTCAGCTTGGACTTTAGCAGCTTCAGATCCTGGAGCTCGCAGGTCTAAGGTTACATTACCATTAGCACTGGCTGGATCATTTTTGATATTTTCGATAGTAGGCTGTAAAGCCATATAATTTGCCCCCCGCTTAAAAATATTTTGTATATATTATATATACACGCTTTTGCTTATAATGTCCAATCAACAGATTGAAAAATAATCACAAATATGTTAGGATTGTATGGTTATTTTATGTTAAAAGTAACTAAATGGTCCCATCGTCTAGCGGTTAGGACATCGGGTTTTCATCCCGACAACAGGGGTTCGATTCCCCTTGGGATCACCATAAAAAACGCCTGAGCTCGTCTCGGGCTTTTTTTATGTGGGTCTCGTAACCCCTTCCGTTCTTTACCGACATCGAGCTCCAAGAAAGCAACAGACTGGTGGGCTAATCTGCATTTAAGAATTGTTTGAAGACCTGAAGCGCTAGCAATCAGGTCAAGTTTATTCTTAAATCAGATTGCCTGGTAGTCTGGGGCGCTTATTGGGGCGAGCCACAGTCGGTTATTTTTGCTCCACTTTTGATACCAAAAGTGGTATTTAATGAAATAATTAATAAGACTAGTGAATAATAATTAAAAAGACATTTACTACCGCGTCTGTACTCTGTCCTCTACCCCTGCGTAATCGTAGCAATTAGCTCGTTTTCACCAAAATCATTTTTGACTACACTACCCTTGGTAGTGGTTGCTATAACATTACCAGTAGTCATATTGGCTGATAAATTCTTAACAGGATTACCATTTTCAAGATTAGTTATACCGCCCCTGTTGCCAACAAAGAAATATTCTTCGCCCTTGGCATCAACTGCGACAAACCAGTCCCCATTAATATCATCCTTAACATAGACAGGGTTAACTACCGTAAAGCTAGCACCTAGATTCCATCTATTACTTTCACCACCCGATTTATCTTCAAATACAACTGGTGATTTTCTAATATTTAGCTCGCGAGGGTTTACTGCAAACACTCCATCGCTAAAGCTGATGCTAGAGCCTACCTGCAATGACTTTATCTCAATTTTTTTAGAATCGTTATCTTTGGTTTGCTCAATAACATTAACTGGCTCGATATTGGTGCCTTTATTAAATTGAGCCGATAAGCCGGCGATAGACAATACTACCAGCACAGCTCCTGCTAGCTTACGCTTATAGCCCTTTTCGGGTGGAGGACTCTTAAAATCTAATTTTGGTCTAAAACTTTCTGGGCTCATAGTTTTTGATATTTTATATACACTTGAGTATACCATAGCTTAAGCATAATAACGCAGTCGGCATCGCACTTACAACCCTCTCCTGAACCCTTGTAGCGACTTCTGCAGCCTTTGGTGCCAGAGGGGCTGCTCTAGGCCCTAGTCCAGGCAAACCAACTGAGCCTGTTGTTCATTGCAAGGGTTTATTGCAATTTTATTTATTGACATCGTATTTGCTTAGGCATAAACTTAACCATATAAATACGAAAGTACTTAAAAAGAAATGAGAAACATGCGTAAACATATATTGAAGCACAGTCTGCTCGCTGCCGTAGCGGTACTAGCCGTGTCTGGTGCTGTACCAGTCCTGGCTGTGGGGCAGCAACCGTCACGAGCCCAAGAAGCACAACAAAATGCCCAAACACGCCAGGAAACGGCTGAGGCCAATGCTGAGGAGCGCAGAGAAGCAGCCAAGACGCGACTGGCAGATACCAAGCTAAAAGTTTGTGAGAATCGTCAAAAAGCTATTACTAATATTATGGCCCGAATGGCTGACCGTGGTACTAAGCAACTTGGTGTATTTACCAAGATTTCAGAACGAACCCAAGCGTTTTATGCGTCTAAGGGCAGAGTGCTTAGCAACTACGATGCGCTAGTCGCCGATGTAAATATCAAGCAGGCTGCTGCTGAGGTGGCTGTCGAGATAGTAAATAACGCAAGCGTCGAGTTTAGCTGTGATAGCGAAAACCCGAAAGCAATAGTTGCCAGTTTCAAAGAGAGCATAAAGGCTATGAACGCTGCCCTTAAGGAATATAAAACAGCCGTCAAGAACCTTATAGTGGGCGTTAAGTCGGCCCAAGGTACAGAGTCATCCGAAGAGAGTCAGCAATGAAATCGCGCGCAAAACAAGCGAGTTTTTCAGCGACTGGGTTAATTATAGTTTTGGTTGTCGTAGTGGCACTTGGTTTTGTTGGCTACACCGTCTATAACAGCCTGTCAGCTAATAATGAGTCGGCAACAGCCACTGATGTAGTAGCTGCTCCGAAGATCAAATCTACTAGCGATCTAGATCAAGCCAGCGCCACGCTCGACCAAACCGACCCGGGTGGAAGCAATACCGCTGATGCCAATCAGCTCGATAACGAATTGTCAGCATTTTAGCTTCATAACAAATTGCGGAGCCGTCTAGGCCAGGCAAAGCAACTAAGCCTGGTGTTCAATACAAGGGTTTATTGCAATTTTATTATAGGTCTTTTTCAAGTACAGTTTGCTGGTCGCAGAATTAGATGACTAAATTAATGATTCAGCCGGTCCTTAAATAAAGACATCAAAACAACTGCAAATATCTTCGTTTTATTGTAGTATTAAGGTAAGGATAACAATTATGGCTACTACAATCGCATTTTTTGATACCACTACATCTGAAAGGATTTCCTTTGAGCGCTATTTTACTGGCCCAAAATACAAGCTCCATATTTTTGATAAACCCATCGCCGAAGTTCCGCTTTATGAGTACAAGGATGCCGATATTGTTAGCGTATTTACAGCCAGCAATGTCGATGCTCCGACAATAGCTAGCCTGCCACGATTAAAATTTATTGCAGTCCGAGCCACCGGCACCAATAATATCGATACTAAGGCCTGCCAAAAGCACCGAGTAGCCGTTAGTAATGTCCCTGCCTATGGTCAGGTTACTGTGGCTGAATATACAATTATGCTGATGCTCATGATGGCCCGCAAAATGCCGGCCGTGCTAAATGCTGTTGATGAGGGGCAAATTATATACCGTAAGCTTACCGGGCATACCCTGCACGGCAAGACCATCGGCATCATAGGTACCGGGAAGATTGGCATATCTGTAGCGATAATCTGTAAAGCCCTCGGAATGCATGTTGTAGCTCACGATACTATGCCAAACTTGCCCCTACAAAAAAAGGTTGGTTTTAGCTACCTACATCTTGACGATCTTTTGCAGGGGGCTGATATTGTTAGCTTGCATGCCCCGCTGACCGCGAGTACTAACTATTTAATCAATAAGAAAACTTTAGGGCTAATGAGCCAACATGCCATCTTAATAAATACTGCCAGGGGGGAGCTAGTTAATACGCTAGACTTGATAGAGGCCCTCAAAAATAAAGTTATTGCTGGGGCAGCACTAGACGTAGTCGAGGGCGAAAGAGGCATAGATGGAGATACCGAAAGTGAGCTTTTATTATTAAATAAACGCTCTGCCTTTGCATTAGCCGAGGCTGATATTTTATCAAAGATGAAAAATGTTATTATATCTCCGCACAACGCCTTTAATAGCTTTGAGGCTTTACATATTATTCGAAAAACAACCGCTCAAAATATCCATGGATTTCTCAATGATAAATTACAGAATTTAGTTAAGTCGGCATAAGCTTTAATTGCTATTAGAGCTTATGGTATAATTTCAATGTATGAGCATTAAAAATATTACTCCATCTCAAGTCCTCAACTCGCGCGGTGAGCCCACCATAAAAGTAAAAATGGTGGCAGAAAATGGCGTTGCCTCATATTTTATTGTTCCCTCTGGTGTCAATAGGGGTGCTCAAGAGGTTACTAAAAAAACAGATGAAGCTAGCAGTTACAATGGCAAAAGTGTCAATGATAGTGTGGCTTTAATTAGACAAGTAATTGCACCAAAATTCATTGGTTATCCACTAGCACATCAGGCAGATTTTGATAGCTTACTAGTGGCATTAGACAGCAGTGAAAATAAGCAACACTTAGGTGGCAATACCATCTTGGCAATGTCTGGAGCATACTTCAAATTAAGCGCTAAACTCACCCATAAACCACTCTGGCAAGAGATAGCCGAAGCCACCAAATCGAGCCCTAAATTCCCACGAATTTATGCCAATATGGTTGGTGGCGGGAAACATGCCCCAGGGCTTGATATCCAAGAATTTATGGTAGTACCAAAAGCCGACAAGCCTATTGAAGCTATAGAGCAAATAGCACAAATCTATCATACTCTCAGGACCATCATGATGAGCCTATATGGGCCAGGTGCTAAATTAGTCGGAGATGAGGGGGCGATAGCGCCAGTTGGGGCTCGTACCGAAGTAATATTAGAAGCACTTGCCAACCTAAAAGATAAAATGAATAATACTTTTGATATCGCCCTAGATGTAGCAGCCAATAGTTTTTTTGATGGTAAAAATTATAATTTCGAAGGCCAAGCCTTACATGCTAGCGACATGCTAGCTATCTATCAACAATGGCAGACTCAGTTTGGTTTATATTCCATCGAAGACCCCTTTGCCGCCACGGACCTAGAAGGCATGGAACTCTTAAAGACTATGCCGAAAGAAAAAAAGCCCTTTCGGATTATTAGTGATGATCCTACCGTCACAAAAGCCAATTTAATCGATGAAAAGGCAAAAGAAAAAATATTTGATGGGGTCATAATAAAGCCTGACCAAGTTAGTACTATCAGCGAGATGTTCTCGGCCATAGAGTCTGCCAAGAAGGCTGGGGTAGATATTATAATCAGCCACCGTAGCGGAGAAAGTAATGACGATTTTATTGTAGATTTAGCTTATGGTGTCGGTGCTCAAGGAATAAAAATAGGCGCACCCAATAGAGGCGAGCGAATTGCCAAATACAATCGGTTGCTAGAAATACAATACTCTCTTGAATCTAGCCAAGAGCAAGTTATCGGTGCCACGGCCTCTGATACAAAGCCTACCCCAACTCCAACTGCTAACATAATCAGTAACTTACCTGCTAAAACTATGCCGGCCCCTTTCGCTATCCCTACCCCAACTCCTACTCCAACCGCGCCCCCAACCCCAACTCCAACCGCGACCCCAACTCCTACTCCAATCATAAAGCCATTTACTGCTGCTACTGCCCAAGCTAGCACCACCGATGCCTCGAGTGTCCATATTAAATCCCCCAGCCTGCCGGCTCAAACTAGCGAAGTATCGGCTATCAAAACTGAAGAGCCAGAATCTCCTGCCCAGCCAACCACTCCTACAATATCTCACGTCGTAGTTAGCCCATCCGAAACTCCTTTACCGTCGCTCCCTATCGATGGTATAGTGCCAACCCCAACTGGCTTCAGGAATGCTACAATTGCGCTGACGCCAGTAACTCAAGACGCAACTGCTAAAGAGTAATAATTTTGTTATAATACTTGCTATCAGCTGGTAAAATATTGAAGCCTAAAACTAATCAAAAATTACACCATAGTACCTACTATGCCATAATAGGGCTAGTTTTATTAGTTGCTATTTTAGTGCTAGGCCTCGAGGTACTAGCCCTAAAGCCTACCTTTAAAATTATTCATAGCCGCTACCAAGCTAAGGATCTCCAGCATCACTATTCTAAAACGTCCACCCCGCCTGTTGTTATAAAGGCAGTAGTAGCTGAGCCTGTTGCTAATGTGCCGATTAATAGTTCTATACATCTACCAATACTGCTCTACCACAAAACCCCAGCTAATTTTGACTTTCAAATGAAGCATTTGGCTGATGCCGGCTACACACCGGTTTTTATGCAGGAAGTCTATATGATACTGGCTGGCAAGATGGCCGGGCCAGCCAAGCCAGTTGCGATTACTTTTGACGATGGTTTTAGCGACCAGCTGAAGGCCGCCGAAATACTAAAAAAATATAATTTTAAATCAACTTTTTATGTTTTTACTGGCGGTGAGCTGAGTGGCTGGTGTATAGGTATCGAGCGCACTTCAACCACCTGCGGCGACTCGTACCTTAATTGGGCTCAAATTAAAACCCTGCAAGGCTCTGGGCTTGTTGAGATTGGTTCGCACACCGTCGATCACTTGAATCTAGCTAGCCTCAGTGAGGTTGCGCAAAGGTTCCAGATAGTCGAGAGTAAGCGAATCCTAGAGCAAAACCTGGGAGTTAGCGTGCTGAGTTTCTGCTACCCCTATGGCAATTACAACGCTATCACCGAACGACTCGTCAAAGAAGCTGGCTATAATAACGCCACCACTACGGTTGGTTCGGAATACCAAGGCCCAAACTCGCTATTTAGGCTTAGTAGAATCCGTGACACCAAAGATTTGCGCTAAAAAAATAGCCGAGTTATTTGCTCATTAGAGCTTCAATGCCTGGTAATTTTTCGCCTGCCAATAACTCTAGGCTAGCTCCACCGCCAGTACTAACAAAATCAAATCTACCTTGCATCGCCAGTTTATGGATAAAAGCAGCTGTATCGCCGCCACCAATAATAGTATCTGCTTTGTTTTTACGCAGAGCTATCATATGCGCCAAATCTCGGCTGGCCCACGCAAAATCAGGTAACTCGGCCATACCGAGAGTTCCGTTCCAGAAGATTGTTTTAGCTGACTCCAAAACAGGCCAGATAGCCTTCATTGTCTGCTTGCCAATGTCTAAGGCAATATCATTTTTTTCAATTTTATCCAACCTGACCAGTCTGTGCTTAACGCCCTGCCGCGCCGAAGTGGCAACCACAAAATCAGTTGGCAAAATTAAATTAACTTTGTTTTGCTTGGCAGACTTGATAATATCTTTTGCTGTTTGGATACAGTCTTGTTCGGTGCTACTTTTACCTATTTCGTATCCTAGAGCCTGAATAAAGGTATTTGCCATTGCCCCAGCTATAAATATGGTGTTGGCTTTTTTCAGTAAGCTTTGTAAAACTCCAATCTTGCTAGATATCTTTACCCCACCGATAATAGCCACAAATGGGCGCGCCGGTACACCCAGTAAGCTACTTAAGCGCTCGTATTCTTGTTGCATTAGTAGCCCCGCGCAGTGCGGCAAGAACTTTGGTAAACCAACCATACTGGCGTGTGCCCTATGCACATTAGCAAATGCATCATCAACATAGACTTCAGCCAAATTAGCCATAGACTTAGCAAAATTTGCATTATTTTTTTCTTCAGCCTTATGAAATCTTAAATTCTCTAGTAATAATAGCTCGCCAGGCTTAAGCTTGCCAACTTCAAGCTCTACTTCTGGGCCAACGCAGTCATCAACGAAACCAACTGGTTTATCAATCAAGTTAGCTAGTACTTGAGCTACTGGCCTTAAGCTTAAAGCCTGACTTGGTCCATTCGTTGGGCGGCCATTATGGCTAGCGAGGATTATCTTACAATCAGCAGCCAATAACTTTCTGATGGTGGGTATACTTTGCTGTATACGAAACTCATCGATTACTTTGCCATCTTCAACGACATTATAATCGACCCGCAAATAGACAACTTTTTTTGCATAATTTATATCTGCAAGCGTTAAAAGTTTAGGCATAAGTCTATTGTATCACCTATTAAACCTGTAGCTTACCTTGTAGTTTGAGTTCGGCACTTTGATTAATTTTAATAGAGTTATGAATTGGCATTTCAAAACCAAAGCTACTGCCTTGGCCTGGTTTAGATTCAAAAATGATTTTACCACCCTGGTCTTTAATAACTTTTTTAACTAAAAATAAACCAAGACCTGTACCATCTGGGCGCATCTCTTTGGCATTCCTTGCCCTAAACATCTTGGTAAATAATTGCGTCTGTTGGTCTGCTGGCACTCCTATGCCGTTGTCCTTAACTATAAAAAAGATACTGCTACCAATATGCTCTAAGCTAATCTCAACCTTGGCCCCGCCTTTTGGTGGCTGAGAATAATTAATGGCATTATCAATTAGGTTCATAATAACTTGGCGGGTTTTATTCTCATCAAGCAGTAGCATTGGTATCGCAGTTTTTAAATGGTGATATTTAATATGCACATTCTTAGCTACTGCAAAGTTTCTTAGTGACTCAATCTCTTGCGCAACTATTTTACTCAAATCAACTTTTTTGGCATCAATGTAAAATTTACCAGCTTCCATACGACTAACATTGAGTAAATCGTCTATCAACCTAGCCATCCGGTTGCTACCCTCTAAGGCCAGCGTTACACTCTCTTTTTGGGCTTTAGTAAGTTTACCGAAATCCCCTTCATCTAGCATACTGACATAGCCCTTAACGGTTGTTAGTGGAGTTCTAAGCTGGTGAGATGCCATACTAATAAACTCATCTTTAGCTTCATCGAGCTCTTTAAGCTGGCAGTTAGCCTGACGGAGGCTCTTAGTAGCCCTATCTATCTTTTCTTGCAAGGTTAGGTTGAATTGCTGGATTTCAGTAAAAGCCTTAGCATTTTGTACTGCTACGCTTAATTCATTAGCTATAATTTTAAGTGTCCTAACGTCTACCGTAGAATATATATCCCCACTCTTTTTTTCGCCGAGCAATATATAGCCCAGCAACTTATCGCTGGTTCTAAGCGATAAACTGATACTAAAACCATACTTTTCTAGAATTGCTTTCTTTTCTCCTCCGCTCAAGTCATCGGCAATAGTTATTAGCCTACCTAATTTTTTTAAATCAGTTGCTAGGATTTCATGGCGTTCATTGCCAAATAATTTAGTCTGAAAATGCAGTTTATCGTCACCAAGAACTACAATATCAACCTCACTAATTTTCATAGTAGTTTTAATTTCGCTGATAACTTTCTGGCAAAGCTCCTCTAGTCGTATTTCGCCAGCCATAATCCAGCCAATTTTATTAACGAACTTTTGCGGATCATACTTATCACGATAGAATATCCTATCAGTTAGCCTCTCTACTACCCGTAATATTGGGCCGAAAGTAAAAGCCAGTACAATTGCCAACATGACATAACTAATCTGCTCGGCTAGTGTCAGAGCCTGTTGGCTACCAAATACAATAACATGTATTAACCAGAACGCCCCGAAACCATAAATTAGACCAATTATTAAAACTACTACGCCAAAGGCTACAGCTCGTGCCACCACAGCTCTAATATCAAAGAGTTTTTGGGCAATAATTGCATACCCAATTAGAGCTGCAAAAACTAATGTATACAGTGGGCTAAAGACCACGAAGAATGTTTCATTTAAAAATAGCGGTAGAATAAAATTTGTGAGTGGTATGAATATTAGTAAAAAAACCGAGCTATAAAATAACAATCTGTATTGTTGCCTTAAGTTGCCCGTACTTTTTTTGATGCGTCGTAAAAGTAAATATAAACCACCAAAAATTGAGATAGTAGCCTGTAAGATAAATAGTGGCATCCCAATGTTAGGTACTAAATTAATAGAATTATTACTAATTTCATAGCCCTTAAAAATATACCCGGAGAATAGCATTGCTACCGTTAATATACCCAGCCCGAGGTAAGCCAAAACTGAAGCTTTAGGGATCGATAGTCGCTTATGCGGAAAATTAGCAATCAGTAGTAAGTAGCTGGTGTTTTGTAATATCACAAAAAGGAATACTACCAAAACAGCATCAAATATTTGGCTATAACTTTGGGTGTTGATAGATATGTAGTTAGCAATAGTCCAGCCTATCAGCGAGACAGAAAGGAGTGCAAACAACTGGTTAGTAAGACTTCTGGGATTTTTAAATAACACAAACAGCCCAATAATAAAATTGGTGACTATCGATATTACTAATATTATTAACTCAAGCAATTAAATCCTTTAAATATTACTCTTCTATTATACATACTTCTAATGGTTTTCGTGGGGTATGTTGCCCAACATAATATGGATAGCCAGCTCTAAAAAATATTTGGGGATATAGTTTTGTACCTAATTTTTTTGCAAGTGAGTTTCTGCCATTTTTATCCTCAATAATTGCAGCCAGCAGTGTTGTCGACACCCCCTTACTAGCAAAATGGACAGCGGCGTCTTCATAGGCAATGCCGGCAGATAGCCAAGCCTGATGGTTGTCTGCCCTAGTACATAGAACCCCGAGTATCGGACCGTGCTTGATTAGGGGATGGTATTTCTTAGCTGTTAGGTCATTAAATGACTGCACTCTACCTAGCAAGATTCGGCCAATTCTGTCCTGGAGCGAGTTAAGACCCAGAACAAAGCCGGGCATTCCGTCGTAATGAGATGTTTTATTGGGCCGCATCCAGGCTTTTAATTCTTTAATAAACCCATTGCTCCTAGCAAATCGCAAAGCAGACGCTTGATATAAATCTGCAATTGCGTTTAAGTCTTTATCGCCCTTGATGTAGGTGATTGTGGCATTATTTTGTATTGCCAATTTGCTAGTGGCAGTAAGGATACTATCTGGGATAGGTGCTGATGTGTATGCCCTCTTGTTAGAACACCTTGCAACAATAGCATCTAAAACTGCGTCGCCGTTAGTGGTAGCCTTAGGTTTTGCCTGAAACTCAATAGTTAGGCTACTCTTAGCACTACTGTACCGATAGGAGCTACACTCAACCTGAAGTGCCCTTGAGGCTAAAATAATATTCTGTAAAAAAGTTCCAATACTAATCGCTAAACCCCTGCCGCTAGGGTCTGCAAATGGCAGTTTCTTCTCATTTTTAATGATTATTTGAATTTTATTATCAGCGATAAACTTAATATCCCATGGTTGCGAATTGTGAGTTGAGGGCGCCAAAATACCATATCTTAAAATAAAAGCTATTTTTGCCTTTATTGTTCCATTTGCGGGAAACTTCTTAGGGTCTATGCCCCAAGCGCTATAATTATTTACCATTTATTTTCTCTTTAATTTTATTCAGGATACCTTGCCTGGTTTTATTGCTACTGGTGGCTGATTGCAACCCCAATAAGGCCTGCATATCTACATAATACTTGCCGCTCTTGAGGTTGCTACCTAGCAATATTTCCTTAGCGCAGACAGTAGCTAGGCTGCCATCTAGCATAATTGCATTAGCCAGCTGTGGTCGCCCAACTAGAGTTTTACCGATTTCCGGCAATGAGGCTAGGGCTTGAGTTGGTATATACTGCTGGCCTACCAGCTCAATGGCATATTTTATTTTATCCTGAGCGGAAATAGTACCAGCTAGGATTGTTTCTATCGCAAGCTTACCGATGGCCCCATTAAAAGGCTTCGTGGTCGGCTGGGTATCATAGCGCTCAATGTCAACTAAAACATTATCGTCCAAACTCGTCAGCATTATTAATGGAATACTATTCTGCTTAGCAAATTGACGGAGCTGAACCTTCATCGCAAAATCATCAATTTCATCGAAGATAATATCTACCTTAGCTAGGTCTTTATTTTGCAAATCACCAAGCGTCAGGCCAGCGCCGAAAATATGCACCCTAGCATATGGGTTAATATCATATACTTGTTGCGCGGCTAGGCTTGTTTTTGGTTTTCCGATATCAGCAATTCCACCCCTAAGCCTGTTTAAGTTCGCCGTAGTAACCACATCATAATCGGCAATATAGATTTCTTGAGCAATACCGGCATAAGCAAGTGTACTGGCAATAATATTACCCACCGACATGCCAGCAACCAAGACCTTAGAATGATATAATTTTCGTTGTTCGCGCCTAGAAATTAAATTTTTATTTCTGTTGGTCCTTAATGCGAAATAATCAGCTTCATTGACGGCATGTACAAGTATTCCGCTCCACGGCAAAAATATCCAGTCACCACTGGTAGCTGTATTCTTATCTTCAATAAAGCTAATAAGCTTAGCGCTGTACCCAGCTGAACCTAGCAAATTAGGGTTCTCTATCTCAAATATTTCTACTAGCTGTTGGCTATAAATATCATTAATACTTACTACTTTTTTATCTTTACTAAGCCTGCTAATCTGTGCTTTTTGATAGGTGCCTTCTCTATAGATGACTGGTTTTGGGACTAATGCATTTATCATTTCTGAACCCACTTCTGTTTAGTGCCGGTTTTAAAATATGTACTATCCTGATACGGCCAAGGAATTACTACTGGCTCAACTCTTGTTCGACCGTATTCACCATAAATTTTGCGGTACTCAGAGCTTTCAAGCAATAATTGCTCAATAACAACTTCGGCAATACTGCTAGTAATTTTTTTAGTATCACTCAAGCCTTTTTTTAACTCAACATTAATTGTAAAAATCTGCTTACCATTTTTATCGTCGTTGACATGCATCACAAATTTACCTGTTATTGATTCTTGCAGGGTAGTATCTAGGAGTGCTTTACGAATAGTTTCGGGGTAAATCTGAAAAGCAAAATAACTAACTGAAAAGTCATTGCGCTCATAAACATAAACAAATGGTAGGTTCCAAAGCGAATCTTCAATTTTAGCTTTTTTAAGTTCTGCTTCTAGGTCTAGCCCGCAGCGCGCAAACCAGGCTCGTAAATCCTTGGTGCTAAAGACCCGGCCAATATCTTTTAGGTCATACCTAAAAAGTGGTATCCCACTTGTTGAGCTACATAGTAAATTGTCTTTTTCTTGCTCAAAATAAAATAGCTCTGGGATATACTGCGTAAGGGTTGGTAACTTAATTGTATCGGGGAACATTAACTCATTTAATTGTTCATTCTGTAGTGCTAGGCGACGAGCCATAATAGATATCGGCGTTTCGTGCGACATCGTACCTAAATCTACGGTCCCATAGTGGTTCAGGCTAGCTCGGTAAGGATCCTTAATGGCGGTTTTCTTATAAATATAATCCCTAAAAAGTTCGCTAAATGATTCGGCTGAGAGTATAAACCCCATATCCAGTTGCTTCCACTTAAGACCTTCTTTCTCGCCCTCATCAATAATGTCCTTTAAAAATGGCCCATAGGCACCGATGATTATCTGGTCGTACTGGTGCCCGAGATTTTTAATTGCGTTAATGGTTTCTAAAATATTAATACCGGGGTTTACTATACTAAGCTGGTAGCTATTTTTTAGCATAACTCTATATATTGCCTCATAAGTAAACAGCCCACCTATCCAAATGCCAAGCGGGAAGGCATTAATGTAAAGAGTTCTTTTTTTATCAATATTAAAGTTTTCTAATAAATATAGCTCCGCAATAATTTCATACATTGAATCTTGCAGTGGCTGACGTGGAAAATAATATGGCTCACCCGTGGAGCCCGAAGTTGCTGCAATTACCCAAGGCTTTTGTGCAAACTTGCCGTCCCAGCAAAGATCCTGAAGTTTATATTTGCGCAGGTAATTATCTTTATCAATACTAGGAACTCTGCTAAAATCCTGAAAGGTCTTGATTGTTGCTGGCTTAACTTGGTGTTTTTTTAGGAAGTCCTTATAGGCAGGAACTCGCTTAGACATGGCATGGAATAGCTCTAGGGCGCGGCGTCGTCCCCTAGCAACCCACTCGGTCTCAGATTTAGTTTTTAAATCTTTCCTAAGTTTTGCGGCGTTAGTAAACCTATTTGGGAGTTTTGAGTCAATCATAAATACCCCTTTGCTATGCTAATTATACCAGAGCCCATCCAAAAAATACTTTTGGCATCAAGATAACAATGGCATATACTATTACTAAGCATTTAATCTATGAAAAACCACCATAACCAGCACATTGCCAAACGGCTTAAAAATTTTGATAGCAGTGCTATCAGCAGTGCCTTCAGCGCGGGCGAAAAGATTAAAAATCCCATCGATCTAAGTATCGGTTTCCCAGAAGACCCTACTGCTGAAAGCATTAAAAATGCCGCAGTTAAGGCCATCAATCAAAACTTTACTCGCTACACTAGCAGCAACGGCATAATTGAACTGCGCAGCGCCATCGCCAAAAAGCTAAAAAGCGAAAATGGCTTGCGTGCTAATGAAAGCACGGTTAGTGTTGTGCCAGGGCTCACAACCGGGGTACTAATGTGTTACCTTGCCTTGCTCGACCCTGGCGATGAAATCTTATTGCCCGACCCCTACTTCCCGCCATATAAAGATTTAGCCGCCTTAGTTGGCGCCAAGCCTGTGCTCATTAATACCTTCCCAGATTTCCAACTAACTGCAGAAAAAATTAAACCATACATTACGCCCCGCTCTAAAGTATTAATTATCAATTCCCCCAATAACCCCACGGGTGCAGTTTATCCCCGCCAGGAACTCGAAAAAATAGCTATGCTAGCTAAGCAACATAGCCTCATAATAATATCAGATGAAATATATGAATATTTTGCTTATGATACCAAGCACTTTAGTATTGGTAGTATTTATCCTAAGACCCTAACCCTTAATGGTTTTTCTAAAGCCTACGCCATGACTGGCTGGCGGATTGGCTATATTGCAGGGCCACTAGGCATTATCAAAACCATCAATGAGCTTCTGCAGTACGCTGTCTTCTCTACTAACTCAATTAGCCAAAAAGCTGCCCTAGCCGCGCTTCAGACCAAAACAAACGGAATAACCAAAAAATACCACGAAAAGAGAGATCTAACGCTCCATCTATACGGTAAGAATTTTAAAGTCGAGGGGGCCCAGGGAGCATTCTATACCTTTGTTAAATTACCAAAAGGTATCACTGATTTAAAATTTGTAGAATTAGCAGCTAAAAAAGGGGTAATTATTTTGCCCGGGCGGGCCTTTAGTAGCCGCACTAACTATGTTCGTATTGCATATTGCAATAACTATCATCAGCTCATTCGTGGGATTGAAATTATCAACAAGCTGGTTGATTGAAAAGTTCGGCGCTAAGGGTAAGTTGTGCTGTACTAATACTAAATGGCCAAGTGCCAGCATGTGCAGCAATAATTATATGATGCAATTGTTTTTAAATTAATCTCATTAACTATCACTTTTGCCGTCCTTTACCGACATCGAGCACCAAGAAAGCAACAGACTAGCGGGCTAATCTGCATTTAAGGATTGTTCGAAGGCCTGAAGCGCTAGCAATCAGGGCAAGTTTATTCTTAAATCAGACTGACTGCTAGACTGTGGTGCTTATTGGAGCGAGCCACAGTCGGTTATTTTTGCTCCACTTTTGATACCAAAAGTGGTAACTAATAAAAAATAAATTAAATTGAAGCACTGCTTTCTTGGAGCTTTGGTGTCGGTCGAAGTGGCGGCAGGGATTGCGAAATCATAAAAAGACTCCATACAAGCTGGAGTCTTTTTATGGTCGGGGTGAAAGGACTCGAACCTTCGACCTCAGCGTCCCAAACGCCGCGCGCTACCAACTGCGCCACACCCCGTCGTCAGACAACTACTCTAATCTATGCATAATTTTAACAAATTCTGCTCCGGTTTCCATAGCTTGTCTTCCTCTCGATGTAACAAACAGACTTGGGGTCTTGGTTTGTTCCATCGTGGAAGAAGAAAAGCAAACACTATGGAGGGCCAGGTGGGATTCGAACCCACGACATGCTGCTTAAGAGGCAGCCGCTCTAACCAACTGAGCTACTGGCCCTCGTCCAAATAAAGCTTAGGTATCTGTTAGAAATCTATTGATTTCTAGCCTGCACTCTCGCTTTATTTCTCCTCTCGAT
>CALRDO010000007.1 GCA_943354915.1 Patescibacteria group bacterium UBA4664 | reverse complement strand
TAAGCGACGGCATCGACGGCGCATTAGCCAGAGGGCTAATGACCACCAGCCGCTATGGCAAAGCGATTGACCCATTGGCCGATAAGTTTTTTTATCTTTCGATGGTCGTATGCTTGGTCGTTGGGGCGTGGCAAATGGTGCCGCGTGAAACAGTCGTGGCTTTTGCCATATTTTTACTACCAGCAATCTATTTTGAAATACGCTTAGTGATAATAGCCCTAGTTGTCGATAAAGAATGTCGGCATCGCCAATTGGCCGAGCCAGCTGGCTCTAACATGTGGGGCAAGGCCAAATTTGCCTTGCAGTCTGGAGTTGGGTTTTTGGGTTTCGGTGTGCCATGGGTCACGGCCGGCTTTTCGCTTGCCACTGGCATGTTAGTGCTGGCACTACCAATGGCCTACTTGAGCCTCAAAGGCCACCAGCTCGACCTCGAGGCTATTCGCCTTAAGCCTATAGCACCTGGTGCCAAATTAGCACCTACCACACCCCCTGAAATTTAGGGGGTGTTTTATTTGTCACAAAGTTAGCTGGTTGTGGGTTAATTTGTAGGTGAGCAATACTAATCTTAAACTTCTTGAGGTATAATAACAGCTATGTCAAACGAACCGAGCAAAAGTAGTGATCCAGGGGTGCTTTATCTGGATGCAGATACAGAAATAACAGAGGCTATCGAAAAGCTTAAGAAGTCTTCAGATAGCGAGGTTCGTATTGTTGTGCCTTCTCGCTCTGGGTTGTTACAAAGTTCTGTCAATGTTAAGTTACTTAAAAAAGCCGCCAAGGATTCTAAGAAAGAATTAGTATTAGTAACAAACGATAAAATTACTAAAAATTTGGCTGGTTTTGTCGGTATTGCGGTGGCTTCAAGTGTTAAGGCTATGGCTCACGTGCCAGACATTGATAGGCCAGACAGCCACGTGCCAGACAATATCCAGATTGACCCATCTAAAGAAGTTGCTCAGCAAGAAAGTGCTAAAGAGGCTTCAAAAGAAGGTTTTCAAACCAAACATATTACTTTAGATGGCGAGGATGATGAGCAGGAAGAAAAAACAGCTGCAGCTAAAGGGGCCAAGAAAGATAAAAAAGTACCTAATTATGGAAAACTCAATAAGCGCATCTGGATAGGGGCCGGTATTGCTGGGGTTGTCTTAGCCGTTATATTGGGACTTATATTTTTACCAACAGCCAAAGTTGTCGTTTTGACAGATTCTAAGAAAACTAGTTTGAATTTTAATTTTATCCTAGATGCAACTGCTTCATCTTCAGACATTAATGCTCAGACACTCTCTGCGCAAAAACTAGAGATTACCAAAGATTCGTCGTTTGAAATCACAGCCACAGGCAAAAAAGAAGTCGGCAGTAAGGCCACAGGCACAGTTGCATTAAAAAACTGCGATGATGTTAGTACCCACACTTTGCCGGCCGGAAGTGGCCTGACATCTGGAGGCAAGACTTTTGTGACCGCCCAGGCCGTCAGTATACCAGCCGGCACCGCTGGCGGCGGCGATGTATTTTGCTCTAGTGCTATTACTGTTCAGATAACCGCTACAGCTCCAGGGGAAAGCTACAACCTCGGCGCATCTACTTTTGCACTGACTGGCTTTTCGTCATTATTTAAGGCCACTGGCCAAACCAGCGGCGGCACTACCAAAACGATTACCATTCTCTCGGCCGAAGATATCACCATCGCCAAAAAACAAGCCGAAGAGCAATCCAAATCGGCTGCCGACGAGCTGACTAAAAAAGCCGGCAGTGAGCTACAACTTTTCAAATCGACAATCCAGGCTGATTTTGTGGAATTCAAGACCTCAGTTGCTCAAGATGCCGAAGCCGATAAGGTTAGCGTAACTTCAAAAATTAAATATACAGGGTTCGCAGCCAAAACTAGCGATGTCAACAAGCTCTTTGATGAGCAGATCCAGGACGAACTTAAGAGCAAAAGCCAAGTCTATCAAAACGGCTCACAAGATGGCATCTATACTATCCTCCAGCAGTTTAGCTCCGAGAAGCTCCAGCTCAATGTCAAGACCTCGGCATATTATGGTAGCCCCATTGATAAGGAAGCTATCGCCAAGCAAGTTGCTGGCAAGCCCAAGAAGGAAGTAGCTGATATTGTCAAGAAAGTAGGCAATCAGATTACCGGCGCCCAAGTCGAAGTGAATCCAGATTTGCTACCCAATATGCCCCTAATGTCTGGTAGAATAACAATCGATATAAAAGTCACCACACCATAGTTTATGGATATTAAATTGCAAGATTACGAAAAAACAATTCTAGCTTTTGATTATGGTGATGTTAGGGTAGGTTTAGCCATCAAGCCCGCCCATGAGGCCGCAGTTGAGCCACTTGTGACATTAAAAAATGATGCTGTATTTTGGGAAAACATTAAGAATTTGCTTAGCCTGCATCAGCCCGATTTGATTGTTGTCGGTAGGCCGCGTAATCTGGATGGGGACAGTACTAAGCAGACCATTAAAGCCGAGCAGTTTGCCGTAAAGCTCGCCCAGAGTTACAATAATAAGATTGAACTACAAGATGAAGCCCTCACAACCCAGCAAGCTAACTCCAGAATCCCCAATAATCTTAGCTCAAAAAAGCGAGATGTCATCGACCAATACGCCGCCTGTATCATCCTTGAACGATACCTCCAAGAAGCAGTTTAAGCCTAAGCTCAAGCTAGTTATTATTATTATCTCCTTAGCGTTGGTGTTGCTTGCCACCTGCTTAACTGCTTGGTTTTTAGTCGCTGTCAATTCTCCCAAAAACCCAAATGATAAAACAGAGCTAGTTTTTACTGTTCAAGAGGGGAGTAGCATTGATAAGATTGCACGCGAGTTGCAAGCAAAGGGCTTAATAGCTAATAGGGCCATTTTTAGCCTTTATGCCCGTCTCGGTCCTTCTAGGGGTCATTTACGGCCGGGTGTTTATGCACTGAGTCCCTCAATGAGTTTATCTAAAATTACGGATGTGATTGGTAGGGGAGAAATAGCCAATAAAAAGGTAGTTTTTCAAGAGGGCCTTACTATCACCGAAATGGGTCAAAAATGGGCTAGGGCAGGCTTTGGCACAGCTCAAGACTTTATTAGCGCTACAGCCCCACCTAATGTCTTTACACAGCAGTTTTTAGGCTATAGGAGCAACAAAAGCAGCCTAGAGGGCTATTTGTACCCTGCCACATATGATGTAGTTATCAATACCTCGCCAACAGATCAGATTAATGAAATGCTCAACAACTTCGCCACTCAGGTTCTGCCAAAGCTACCGCCAGAGTACCAAAATTCTACCAAGCTTAATGACTTGGTTACCCTAGCATCTATCGTCGAAAAAGAGGCCAATACTACCGAGGATCGCAAACTGGTAGCGAGCGTTTTTTATAATCGCCTGAAAATAGGTATGAAGCTAGAAAGTGACGTAACAGTTAATTATGCAACCGGCAAGACTCAAACAGCAACGTTACCGGCCGATTTAAGCATTAATTCACCCTATAACACCTATCTTGTAGCTGGATTGCCATTGGGCCCTATCTGTAGCCCTAGCTTAGATTCTATTTTGGCTACCCTAAACCCAGCCCAAACTGGCTATTTGTTCTTTATAGCCGATAATAACGGAACTATCAGATTGGCAACGACTCTTGAAGAACACCAGGCAAATATTAAAAAGTACCTAGAATAGCTATATTTAGCTTATATGAAGCCATAATACACTACTTGACATATTGCCTGGCTATTGGTAGACTGAACCCACGTAAATTTAAAGGATAAGAATTGTATCCGTATTTTGTGTGGAAGTTTGTTGTTTAGATTTACCTGCGTTAAGTTTATCAGATTACAAGGAGATAAATTTCGGTCGAAAACTCCGGCTCGATAGTGAGGACAGATAAACCGCAGTCTTATTTAATGTACCATTCAATGATAGTTACGACTAAACGGTACAGAGGAGAAGTTTATTAGTAGAAAAGTAGTAGGATTTCCCCTACAAGTGCGTCCAGAAAATTTTGTGGGCGTGGGGCAACAGAACTTTTCTCAAACAAACAGTGCCGAAGCTCAGGCTTCACCCAAAACTGAAAATTCAAAAGCATCTAGCGATAAATCGCAGAGCTCGGCTTTTAATAAATTGAATATCAAACCACACCGCTATATGTCACATCTTATGGCTATTTTAGCTATTTTAGCTATTGTCAATATTGGCAGGATAAATGCTAGTGAAGCTATTAGCATTAAAGGTTCTGGATCAACCAAGGACCAAACCTCAATGATTACTACAGGAGCAATTCTTGCAACTAGCACCCAGAGTGTGATTGCCGAAGATGTTGCTCAACAGGCCCGTGACCTTACCAATCTGAGTACTCTTTCTACTGCCGGTGATGATTTCTTGGCTAATAAATCTTCGGTATTAGCTGCAGGCGCACCAAACCGAGAAATAATTACTTATAAAATTAAGCAGGGAGATACCATATCTTCATTATCTGCTAAGTTTGGTATTACTTCCGATACCATTAAATGGGCCAATAATATTATAGATGAAAATAGCATCAAGCCCGACGCAGTACTTACTATCTTGCCTACAAATGGTATCTTACATACCGTCCAAGCTGGCGACGATATCTTGGCTTTGGCAGACAGATACCAGAGTAACGCTTCGCTGATTGAAAACTTCAACGGTCTCGAAGGCAAAGCTCCCGAAGCTGGTATGAAGCTGGTTATTCCTGACGGAGTTAAGCCCGCCCCAGCACCTAGCTATGTCAATAGGGTTACGAGTAGCTCGAGCGGATCTGGATTTTATTCCTACGCTAAATTTAGCGGCAACGGCAACAGCTACTACTGGGGCCAATGTACTTGGTATGTTGCAAGTAAAAGACCCGTGCCAAGCAACTGGGGTAATGCTATCACTTGGTATAGCAACGCTCAATACGCCGGTTATGCCACCGGTAGCGAGCCACGCGCTGGTGCCATCGCCTGGGAGTTTAAGAACCATGTTGCCTATGTCGAGTCTGTCAACGCCGACGGCACTGTTAATGTTTCTGAAATGAACTTCGGTGGTCGTCCTGGTGTCTTGCACTACCGTAACTCCTTAGACCCCGGTACCTTCCTCTACATCTATTAAGCGCCCAAAACCCCTCATTTTGAGGGGTTTTTGAGTTATAGTAGTTATCAAACTAATATGGTATAATGTCAAGCTATGTTTGCAGATGTAGTCAAAGTAAAAATATCCGCTGGCAAGGGTGGCGATGGTATCGTCAGCTTCCTGCGTACACGCGGTAATGCTAATGGTGGACCAGATGGTGGCGACGGTGGCAATGGTGGCAATATTGTCGTTGTCGCTAGCAACAATACCAGCACCCTTGCTAGGTATAGAACTAGTAAGCTTTGGCAAGCTGAAGATGGTATGCCCGGTGCTAGCAATAAAAAGCGCGGTAAGAGTGGCCAAGATATAGAATTAAATGTACCACCCGGAACGGTTATCATGGAAGACGACAAGGTACTAGCTGACCTTGAAAAACCTGGCGACGAGACGATTGTTGCTCACGGCGGTCGGGCTGGATTTGGTAACGCTCACTTCATTAGCTCCGTCAGGCGAGCACCTAAAATAGCCGAATTAGGCGAACCAGGCCAGCAAAAACAGGTTACTTTCGAGCTTAAACTGGTGGCTGATGTTGGTATCGTCGGACTCCCAAATGCCGGCAAATCAACACTACTTTCGGTAGTTTCTAATGCTAAACCAAAGATTGCTAATTATCCCTTTACAACTCTTGAGCCAAACCTTGGCGTGGTCGATATCGACGATACAACTTTTTTAGCCGCTGATATACCAGGCCTGATTGAGGGGGCTAGTGCCGGCAAAGGGCTGGGTGATGATTTTTTACGACATGTTGAGCGTACCAAGGTACTATTGCATCTTATTGATGCTACATCTGAGAATATAACCAAAGATTACATAACTATCCAGAATGAACTCAAAAACTATAAGATAGATTTAAGTTCACGCCCGCAGATTATTGTTTTATCTAAAATTGAGTCTGTGCCTAAGCAAGCTGTGCCGGCCAAAATCCTCGAGCTAGTCAAGGTTTCAAAAACTATTAAAAAAAATATCCATACCATATCTGCTGTGGCAGGGATCGGGCTGGCGGAGCTATTGAGGGCTACTCAAAAACAACTAACTACCATTAAAGCTCAGCCATCAGAGCAGCCACTAGAGGAAATGCCAGTTATCAGACTCGATGATTCGTCGATGTGGGATGTCAGAAAACGCGGCAATACCTACGAGGTTACGGGCACCGAAATCGAAGGCTTTGCCAGACGCACCAACACCGATCAATACCAGTCAGTCCAAAGGTTGCGCCATATTTTAGCGCGCAAGGGCATCATGCGTCAGATAGTTCGCCTTGGTGCTAAAGCAGGCGTAGCAAAGATTAAAATTGCCGATAAGGAAATGAATTTTTGATGAATAGCTTTAGAGTTTCGGCTGTCAGCGTTAAGTTCGACACCCAGCCCGACTTATTTTCCCCAAAAGGCTTAGATATCGGTACAGAGCTATTGCTTAGTTGTTTAAGTAAATTTGAATACACCACAGCATTAGACTGGGGCTGTGGCTGGGGTCCGATTGCGTTGTGGCTGGCTGTCCATAACCATAAGGCTAAAATCACTGCACTCGATAGCGATATAGCTGCAGTAAAAATGGCTCAGCAAAATACCAAGGCCAACGAGCTATTTAATGTGCAGGTCCTAACTAGCCATGGTTTCGATGAAGTTCCCAAGAGCCATCATTACGATATGATTGTCTCTAACCCCCCCACTCATCGAGGTAGAGAAGTTGTAGAGAATATGATTGGGCAAAGCGCCAATTACCTGAACCCTAATGGTATTTTGCTGTTGGTAGTGGAAGCTCGTATCAAACCATGGGTAGCTCGGCAGATGAAAGCCAACTATGTTAACTACAAAATAGTTAAGCGAAGCCCCAAGCATGTAGTAGTTATGGCAAAAAATAGTTTATAATGTAACTATGGAACACGATAAAAGAGAAAAAAGGGCCGACCAGTTTTTTCGAAGAGAACTTAGAGACTCGGATGTCCAAAAGTCAGCCCACTACACTTTCAAAGATGGCTTTAGATTGGGCTTCGGGTTTTTCATTGGATTTATACTTGGGGGTTTGATTTTGATACTAATATCCTCATTAGCCAATCAGCTCTTTAAGATATTTTAATTGATTTTTACAGGTTAGAATTGTATAATACGATGGTTCTGCATGGCCTTGGTGACAAGAAGCACGAAAACAGAAGTGTCTCTCGACAAAATAAAAACTACAACAGAAGTGTCTCTCGACAAGCTCGAGGCGAATTACTTCGTAATTCGGGGCATTGGCGCAGTTGGTAGCGCGCATCCATGGCATGGATGAGGTCATCGGTTCGAACCCGATATGCTCCACCAAGAAAAATATCCTACTTCGGTAGGATTTTTTCTTAGCAAGGAGTTATATGGGTGAGAACCGAAGGTTCGGTGTACGAGGAGCGCAGTTGTAAATATCAAGTTCACTTGAATATTTACCGAGCACCGCAGGGAGAAGTCCGCCGCGGCGGACGCCTTCCCTCCCAGGGCACCAAAAGTCTTGATTGTATCTTTTTTAAAAGTGCCCTCTGTCCTCTAGATGTCCTAGGCTAGTATTATTTTAATTCACTATTTAAGTACCACTTTTGGTATCAAAAGTGGAGCAAAAATAACCGACTGTGCTTCGCCCCAATAAGCGCCCCAGCCTACCGTGCAGTCTGATTTAAGAATAAACTTGACCTGATTGCTAACGCTTCAGGTCTTCGAACAATTCTTAAATGCAGATTAGTCCGCTAGTCTGTTGCTTTCTTGGTGCTCGATGTCGGTATAGAATAGGAATATCAAATGTAATAGCTAATGAGATATTCAATTGAAGACGCCAAAAAGATTAATCATATAATTATTGCTTCAGGTATCTGCTAGTGGTGTACGAGGCGCGGAGGGTAAGTAGGATTTTTTTAATTTCTAATAAATAATCTAATTATTTGCTATAATAGTAAGCATGACAGGCATAATCGCATTAGTTTTGCTCGGTCTCGGCGCGTTTTTATTTTGGTTTGGCTACGAAGTTACATCTGGCAAACACAAGGCCGACCCTGACGACCACTTTTTTCCGCTGGCCGGTCGTAATATCGACTATGTCATTGGCCTTGCGGGCATCCCGATAGGCATTGCGATGTTTATTTTGGCTTTTGCAGTTTGGTCTGAGGTCCGCCAGCTTAACTATGTGGCGGCGGCTTTTGTACTATTTGGCGTGGTTAGAGCCTATTTGCCACCAGACAAATACGGACCGGCATGGCACCGCAAGCTTAAAGGACCTAAGGCTAAGTCTAAAAAACATTATCTTGGTAGGGCAAACAAAAGGCGCAAAAAATAGCTATTCCATGCTAGAATATTTGCACTATGAAAAAAATACCGAAAAAAGTAATTGCCTCCAGGCTTTCTAGGAGGGTTAAAAAACTCTTAAAAACCAAGACGGTATCTATCGTTATCGTTACCGGCAGTGTTGGTAAAACTAGCGCCAAGGTGGCTATAGGTAAGCTCTTAAGCTTGGATTACCAAGTGCGGTTTAGCGAGGATAGCTACAATACTAATATCGGATTGCCACTTAGTTTTTTTGGCCTCAAGGCCCCAGCACAGCTCTGGGACCCAATAGCGTGGCGCAGGATATTTCAGAAAATTAGAAGCATTAGTAGGGACTATCCTTATGATGTTGTGGTTTTAGAAATGGCTGATGATGAGGTAGACGATATGTTGCAATTCTTGAGTTTCATAAAACCTGAATATGGAGTGGTAACCGCAGTGGCGCCAGTACATATGGAACGGATGCTTAGTATTGATAGGATAGTTCGTGATAATTGGCGTATCGCCAGTGGGGCTAAAGAAATTATCTATAATGCCGATCAGCCTGAGCTTGCCAAGCTCGCTTCAAAAAATAAAAAAACCTTTGGCTTCGGGTTAACAAAAGGCGATGTTAGGTTTTTAAATATCAACACAAATTCTAAAGGATATTTTACTGCCACGCTCAAACTCCCCAACGAAGAGTTTGAGATAACAACTAAAATAATCGGCAAACATAATCTTTACAGCCTGCTCATAGCGGCATCGGTAGCAAACCAAATGGGTATGTCTGGACAGAAAATTGCCAAAGGGCTAGCTAGTATCGGTGCGATTAATGGGCGCATGAATCTTCTGGCTGGTGTTAATGGTAGTAAAATTATCGATGATAGTTATAACGCCAGTCCGCAGGCAGTTTGCTCTGCTTTAGATGTTTTGTCTAGCCTGCCTACCAGCAAGCGTATCGCAGTACTTGGCAATATGAATGAGCTAGGCGGGCACTCAATATCGGAACATTATAAGGTCGGTAAGTATGCCGCCAAAAGAGCTGATATATTAGTAGTAATAGGCAAGGATGCCGAGCTCCATATGGTCAATGGCGCAAAAGAAGCTGGCATGAACCCAGACAATATCAAAATTTTTAAATCTCCTTATGAAATCGGACATTTTTTAAAACGAATCGTCGATAAGAACGATGTCATCCTCGTCAAAGGTTCGCAAAACGGCATATTTTTAGAGGAAGCCGTGAGAATACTATTAGACCCTAGCCTAGATGCTAAGGAGGTTTTAGTTCGGCAAAATAAATCTTGGAAGCGTAAGAAACGCAAGGCCCTCGGGTTGTAATAAAAAATTTATTGATAAGCTGAGCCAAAGAAGTTAAAATAATTTGTATGCAAAATTTAGATTATCAAAAATCCAAAGTATTTTTTAGGGGGAAATGGGTAGATTTTAAGGACGCTAATTTAAGCATAGCGAGCTCGCCTGTACTTTATGGCCTGAGTATTTATACGGTCTTTAATGCCATCTGGGATAAAAAAACCCAACGACTCAATATTTTTAGACTTAATGAACACTACAATCGTTTGTGTAATTCGGCCCGTATTATGGACTTCGAGGATTTTACAAAGCAATGTAGCTATGATGAGTTTGAGCAGATCATGAAGGACTTGCTCAAAAAAAATAGTATTAGCGAGGATGTTTTAGTCAGAGTTACGATATTTATCGACGAGCTCGTTGCCGGCACTAAAATACATGGCCTTAAAAACTCAATGAGTGCTTATGTTTACCCAATGGGTGAGATTTTACCCCGAGCAGGCGTAGATGTTTGCGTCAGTAGCTGGGTGCGCGTAGCAGACAATATGGTTCCATCTAGAGCAAAAGTTAATGGGCAGTATGTTAATTCTTGCTTAATGAAGAATGAAGCTTTAAGAAATGGCTACCATGAGGCCATTTGTTTAGATACTAGCGGGCACCTTAGCGAGGGGACAGTGGCTAATTTATTTATTGTTCGAGGTGGCAAACTAATTACCCCTGATCCGTCAGCCGATATACTAGAGGGCATTACGCGCAATAGTATTTTAAAATTAGCTAACTATTTGGGCATTGAGCATCAACAGCGCCAGGTAGACCGCACCGAGCTATATCTCGCCGATGAGGCATTTCTCTGCGGTAGTTCCGCCCACATTACGCCAATTCTTTCGGTTGATAAAAGGCCCATTGGTACCGGCAATATTGGCGCCGTGACTACTCAATTAGCTAAGTGCTATAAGCAAGCCCAGCGGGGTGAACTAACAGAATTTGCTGGTTGGCTAACAAAACTTTAAATTTAAAAAACTATCTGTTGTACCCAATTAGCCCCCAGATAGTTTAATTTGGTACAATTAAAGATATGAGCAAATATGACCCAATAAAAACCGAAGCGAAATGGCATAAAATATGGCAGGAGAGTAATCTCTACCAGACGCCACCTAGTTCGAGCAGTAAGCTATATAGCTTAGTGATGTTCCCATACCCATCTGGTAATCTGCATATTGGGCATTGGTACAATTTTGCGCCAGCCGATACATTGGCTAGGTATTCTAAGATGCACGGCAGCGCGGTGCTAGCACCGATTGGTTTTGATGCCTTTGGCTTGCCAGCCGAGAATGCTGCGATCGACCGCGGGCTCATGGCAGATGAATGGACTACCCATAATATCGAGATTATGACTGGTCAATTAAATAAAATAGGTGCCATGTACGATTGGAGTAAAGCCCTCAATACTAGCCAGCCAGAGTACTACAAGTGGACACAGTGGATATTTTTAGAATTATTTAAAGCCGGTAAGGCCTACCAAAAAGATGGCTTGGTTAATTGGTGCCCGAGCGATAAGACGGTGCTAGCAAATGAACAGGTTGTAAATGGTAAGTGCGAGCGGTGTGGCGCTACGGTTGAGCGTAAAAATTTAAAGCAGTGGTATTTTAGTATTACTGATTATGCCGATGAGTTATTGGACGATCTCGCCACGCTAGATTGGCCAGAACGAATTAAGGATATGCAACGCAATTGGGTTGGTAAAAGCGAGGGTGCTAAAGTGACTTTTGCGGTTACTGACGCCGGCAAAAAACTTGAGGTTTATACTACCAGGCCAGATACTATTTTTGGAGCGACATTTATGGTTATTGCGCCAGAGCACCCCTTGGTGCGTGAGCTAACTACCAAAGAAAACCTTATGGCAATGACAGAATATTTAGACCAAGCCGGCCACAAGACTGATATCGATAGAATGGAGGCGCAAGACAAGACAGGCGTATTCACAGGCAGTTATGCTCAAAACCCGGCCACCAAGCAAAATATCCCAATCTGGGTTAGTGAGTATGTATTAATGGGCTATGGCACTGGAGCTATTATGGCAGTACCAGCTCATGATGAGCGAGACTACGAGTTTGCTCGTAAATTCAATCTAGAGATTGTGCAGGTTATCGACGGTGCAAGCGTGCAAGATAAAGCCCACGAACTAACGGGTAAGCTAATAAATTCTGGCGACTTCTCTGGAATGGATAGTGGTAGCGCCAAAACAGCGATAACAGCTTGGCTCGAAGCCAGTAAACTTGGTAAACCGCAAGTGCAGTATCGACTACGCGATTGGCTAATTAGCAGGCAGCGTTACTGGGGGACGCCCATACCAATTATTCACTGTGATAGCTGTGGACTTGTGCCTGTGCCAGAAAAAGATCTACCAGTACTGCTGCCACTAAAACAAAAGTTCGGCCAGGATGGCCGTAGCCCACTACTTGATAACCCAGACTATCAAAAAGTTAAGTGTCCTAAATGTGGCGGTGACTCTAAGCGCGAAACAGACACTATGGATACATTCGTAGATAGTAGTTGGTATTTTTTGCGCTACCCCAAC
Organism: Patescibacteria group bacterium UBA4664; assembly: GCA_943354915.1. GTDB lineage: Bacteria > Patescibacteriota > Saccharimonadia > CAILAD01 > BJGX01 > SICB01. The sequence goes on along the minus strand of CALRDO010000007.1, from coordinate 9,075 downwards.
CCATCTTACCAAGACGGGCCTTTTGACCCCGTCGCAGTTAAGCAGTGGCTTCCAGTCGACCAGTATATTGGTGGTGCTGAGCACGCCGTATTGCACTTATTGTATGCCAGGTTTATCACCAAGTTTCTGCACTCTACTGGCCACCTAGACTTCAGTGAGCCATTTACCAAGCTAATTAATCAGGGCATGATTCTAGGCCCAGACGGCAATAAAATGAGCAAGTCTAAGGGTAATATTATAGACCCAGATAGTTATGTTGATAAGTATGGTGCCGATGCAGTCCGCGTATATTTGATGTTCATGGGGCCATACGATGAAGGCGGGAGCTGGGATCCTAAACGATTCGAGGGGGCACATAGGTTTATTAATAAAATATGGGAGCTTTGCACTACAAAATATATTGAGACTAACCTTGATTCTACGGCTGAGGCTGAGCTAGAGGCAAAACTTCACAAGCTAATCAAAAAAGTTACCGAAGATACTCAAGCTGCTAAGTTCAATACAGCCATCGCCTCTACTATGGAGTTTATAAATTTTAGCTCTAAAGCCAAACAAGCTGGGCAAGCTTCATCTGAACAATGGCGAAGTATGGTTATGACCCTAGTAAAATTACTAGCCCCCTTTGCGCCCTTCCTTACGGAAGAAATTTGGGAATACTTGGGCAATCGTAGTAGCGTGCATCTAGAAGCCTGGCCCAAATATAATCCCGCACTAATCGCTGATGATACCAAGACTATTGTCGTTCAGCTTAATGGTAAATTGAGAAGTGAATTTATAGTTGATTCCAAGCAAGCTTTCGATAAAGAGCAGTTAGAGCGCTTGGCACGCCAACAAGTAGCAACAATGCTGAGTGATTCTAAGATTTCTAAAGTTATCGTGGTGCCTGGTAAGCTTGTCAACTTTGTGGTCAGCTAGAGTTGCTTTTTTGCTTATTTTTTGCTATGCTTAGACGCGAAGATATGCCCTGTGCAATCTAGATTCGTAACGCTCAAGCGGGCTTACTAATCTAATAAATAAAGATTTTTTGTATTGTACTTCGCACAAGCATTATTTGCATATATCTTCCATAATTAAAAGGAGATAAAATGGCCGTACCTAAAAAACGCCGCACTTCATCTACTAGAGGACAGAGACGCAACCACGATAGCGTGCGAGCAGTCTCATTGTTAGTTGAGAAAAGTAGCGGTCAGGCAGTTCCAAGGCGAGTCTATAAAGCAGCCAATATGGGCTTTGCTCGCATCAGAAAGGGCTAATATGGCTTCTAATCGACATCTTTGTAGAATTATAGCTCTACAAAGTTTGTATGAGTATGATTTTCGTATTAGTCTCAAATTAGATGAGCTCACTACCGATATTGAAGAAATTTTAAAGCGCAATATCAAGATCTACAAAGACGCGATTGAAGAGGTTGATTTTGTAAACGACCTGGTGCTAGGTGTATTGAAAAATCAATCAAAAATTGACGCCGTGATTGTACCTGCTGCTCCCGAATGGCCCATTGAGCAAATTGCCAAGATTGATAAAGCCATTTTAAGACTGAGTATTTATGAGCTTCTTATCAAAAAGGATGTACCCCCTAAGGTAGCAATTAATGAGGCAGTAGAGTTAGCAAAAGAATTCGGCGGTGACAATTCCAGCAAGTTTATTAATGGTGTTTTAGGCACAATATTTAGGCAGAGTGAACTATATGATCCAAAAGAAGACAAACGAGCAGGTCAACTCCAAAAAGACGACCAAGCCTCAAAAAAATCAACGCAATAGTAGCAATCAGAAATCTAAAGCTGTACGAGAGTATACTGCTGGAGGTGTGATTTTTCGTATTAAAAATTCAAAGCTCGAATTCTTACTTTTGCAGGATATTAAGGGGCGTTGGAGTATTCCTAAGGGGCATGTTGAGAGTGGCGAAACACTAGAGCAGACCGCAATTCGTGAGATAGGCGAGGAAACTGGCTTGGTAAATATTAAAATTATTGATAAACTCGATAAAATTCATTTCTTTTACCGCACCGAGGGTAAATTAATCTTTATGACCACCTTTGTATTTTTAATAGAATCGACTGATTTACAGGAAACCCTATTGCCAGAAAAGTCTGAAGGCATCGTAGATGTTAGTTGGTTTGATGAACAGGCCGCACTAAGGGCTATCGAATATAAGGCAACCAAAGTATTATTAGAGGAGGGTGCGAAGCGCATAAAAAAAGCATATGGTATTCAATAAACTAAAAATTGAAAAAATATTAGGTCTAACTTTTGCTAGCGAGGACTTAATTAAAACTGCCTGCACTCACCGCAGTTATCTTAACGAACATCGTTCTACCGTAAAACGACACAATGAAAGGCTAGAGTTTTTGGGCGACGCAGTACTAGAACTAGTGGTAACAGATTATTTATACACTCAATACCCAACTAAGCCGGAGGGTGATCTAACCAGCTGGCGAGCTGCCCTAGTCAAAACCGAGAGCCTAGCTGAACTTGCTGAAAAATTAGAAATAGGTCAGTTTTTATTAATGAGCCGGGGCGAAGCAAAAAGTGGTGGCAGAACTCGTATGGCACTTTTGGCAAATTTAGTAGAAGCTATTATTGGAGCAATTTATATTGACCAAGGTTATGATGCGGCAGCTAAATTTATTAGTACCAATATTCATACTAAGCTTGAGGGTATTTTAAAAGCTGGACTGCACATAGATGCTAAAAGCCATTTGCAGGAAGTGGCACAAGAGAAGCAAGGCTCTACGCCGCGCTATGAAGTCGTATCCGAATCTGGGCCAGATCATGATAAGATTTTCGAGGTTGCGGTCTATCTTGATAAAAAATTATGGGGCAAAGGCAACGGCAACAGCAAGCAAGCTGCCCAGCAAGCCGCCGCCCAAGCCGCGCTCAAAAAATACACCACCTAGCTTATCTGATTAATCAAAAAGAGGGTATAATTAGCTTATGAAAGTTGCAATTTTAGGTTTTGGTAAGGAGGGCGAATCGGCTTATAACTATTATAGCCAATTAGATAATGAGCTTACCATCCACGATAATGATACCCAAAAACAATTACCGCAGGACATAAAATCTGTTTTAGGCGACGGCGCTTTTATTGATTTAGATAAGTATGGCTACGATTTGTTGGTGCGCAGCCCTGGCGTTAGAGTTGACAATGAAGCATTAAAGACTACCCTCACTACCCCAACCGCAGAATTTATGAAACTCTGCCCAGCACCCATTATCGGGGTTACTGGCACCAAAGGCAAAGGCACTACCGCAACACTAATAGAACATATCTTGGTAGAAACTGGCAGGCGCGTACACTTGCTTGGCAATATCGGTAGCCCAGCCCTAGATGAGCTTGGCAATATCAACCCTACCGATATTGTCGTGCTTGAAATGTCTAGCTTTCAACTTTTTGATTTAAAAGCCAGCCCCCACGTCGCGGTTTGTTTAATGGTTACCGAGGACCATTTAGATTGGCATAAGAGTCTCAATGAATACCATATCTCCAAAGGCAACATTTTTAAATTTCAAAAACCCAGTGACATCGCCATTTATTATAGTCAGAATGCGGTTTCGCAATCACTTGCTGGCTTGAGCCCAGCAGAAACAAAATATAGTTATGGCAAAGGCGGGGATGTTACGGTTAGCAATCATAGCATTAATGCATTCGGGCATATTATTGCTGATATTGCAGATGTTAAACTACCTGGGGAGCATAACCTACAAAATATTTGTGCGGCAATTTGTGGCGTTTGGCCTTACACCCAAGACACCAAGACTATTAAAAAAGTAATTAAAAATTTTGCTGGGCTACCTTATCACATCGAGCATGTTTTAGACAAAGATGGCGTTAATTACTATAATGATTCATTTTCGACCAACCCTACATCTGCTATCGCAGCGGTTGTGAGCTTTACCGAACCGCTCGTATTATTTTTAGGTGGGTACGATAAGCAAGCAGATTTTAGTGAACTCGCCACTACCTTAAAGGGTAGACCAATTAGAAAAATTATTACATTCGCCGAGACTGGACAACGAATTGCCGAGACATTAGCCAGCCATAATATCCCAAATGTTGAGTATATTAGTGGTAATGATTTTAAATTGATAGTTAAGTCTGGCATCAGTCAGGTAGTACCGGGCGATATAGTACTGCTTAGCCCAGCCTGTGCCAGCTGGGGGATGTTCACTGATTATAAGGCTCGTGGCCAGCAATTTAATGACATTATTACTTTGGTTTGATTCTTGCCTAAGCCCACCTCACCCAAGTACAATAAAAGTATGAAGCTTAAGGTGGCAACATTACGTAGTATTGAACTCGCAGGGTTTAAGTCTTTCGCTAAACGAGTCAAAATTGATTTCGGTGGCGGGCTAATCGCAATAGTAGGGCCCAATGGGTCAGGTAAAAGCAATATTGCCGATGCTATTCGTTGGGTTTTTGGTGAACAAAAAAATAAGTCTCTACGCACTGAAAAATCCGAGGACTTAATTTATAATGGCGGGGAAGGTAAGCCCCGAGCCAGTATGGCAGAGGTTGTGATTACACTTGATAATAGCAGCGGCGCGTTGCCCATAGATTTAGGCGAGATTGAAATTACTAGACGTCTATACCGAAGTGGCGAAAGTAACTATTTGCTTAATGGCAAGAAGGTAAGTCTTAACTCAATTCAAGAGCTACTAATAAAAAGTGGTTTTGGCGTTGGTAGCTATACCGTGATTGGCCAGGGCATGATAGACAGGCTAATACTCTCTACCGGCAAGGAGCGCAAGCAATTGTTTGAGGAAGCCAGCGGTATTAAACAATTTGAAATCCAGCAGAACCAAACTACTAAACGCATAGAATCGATTATGCAAAACCTGGCCCAGACAGCTGATATTATTTCTGAAATACAGCCCCAGCATGATACTTTATTGAGTCAGGCTAATTTATTAAAAAAACGCAATCAATTAAGTGAGGATTTATTAATTCACCGCCGAGGCTATATTGTTCAAAATAATAGCTCATTGCAAACGCAAAAATCATTATTAAATGGACAGCTATCAAAAAACCTTAGAGCTCAAAAGGCGCTACAGACTGATCTTGCTCAGCTAGAAAAGGAGCATGCTACCAATAGCGGGCGTACTGGTAGCCACCCCTCCATTAAGATTACAAGAGATCTCGGTGAACTCGAAACTCACCACAATCAGCTTGAGCAGACTACCAGTAAGCTAATCTTCCAGGCTGAACAGCTTGATTCTCAAATCATTGCAGTTGACCCAGCAGTAAATGCTACGCAGGAGGAAATAGCTTTATTGCACCTAACCTTAGATATGCACGATAAAACCCAAAAACTAATCGAAGCTGTAGTTGATAGGCTCTCTAAAAAAGTTAGTGGCGTAGATGCTAAGATTGAAGTCCAAGCGGCAGCCCTAGAAGTAATTCGTAAATCTTTGTTAAAGTCCCAAAAAACGCAGTACCTAAACCATAGCTTGGGTTTAGTAGATATTCTGCGGGATGGCGTTAAGAGCAATAAAACAATTGCTGATTTAGATATTATTTTTTACAAACTCCGCAGAATGATCAAACACTCCATTGCGGATAATTCTATGGAGCTAGCCTTAAGAGTCGGCAAGGTTCAGAATATAATTTCTGGATTTTTAGATGAACGAGAAAAAATAGTTGATTCGCAAACTAGTGAAGTTATTAGGCTAAGAGCAATTGAGTTAGACTCAGCTACGACTAAGCAAAAAATTTCTGAGCTTAATGCCAAGCTCCAGCAAATTGGTAAGGCTAATGAGAGAGGTAAATTAAAAACCCAAAAACTACAAATTACTGCTAGCCTAGAGCAACAAGAAAAACAAAAAAAAGCCCTCCACACCAAGATTATGAGTTTGCGTCAGGAGCTCGTGGGGCTGGCCAATAACTCGGTAGATGCCAGCTATAATAATTACTATAAAAAACACGAGGCTTTCTCTAACCGCAGTATTGAGCTTGCGCAAGAAGCCACTAATTTGAGGCTATCACTAGACGAAATCAATACTCAAATAGCCGCTAATGATAAACTCAAAAATAAGTGGGCTATAAAGAATATTACAGCTGCCCAGGTTGACACCAAAAAACTCATCAATTATGACTACATTAGTCGGCTTGAAGCCGAGGTCGGCTTGTTGGCAGAAATCAGCCCCGAAGTATCATCAGACGCTCAGCGAGCTAGCGAAAGGTTGGGTTACCTAATAAACCAAAAATTAGATTTAGAGAAAACGATTATAAATCTACAAAAAGTTAGTAAGGGTACCAATGATAAAATGCAAAAGGTATTTGAGCAAGGTTTTTATAGAATTAATAATAATTTCGCTAGAATTTTTAAGGACCTTTTTGGCGGGGGTAGTGCGAGCCTAGAACTTAAGCAACAAGATAATGAGTATGGCGTAGAGATAATGGTGCAGTTACCGAGTAAGCGAGCCCAGAATATTTCCTCTTTGTCTGGCGGCGAAAAGGCTTTGGCATCTGTCGCCCTGCTGGCGGGTATTCTAGCTGCGAACCCATCTCCCTTTATCGTTTTAGATGAAGTAGATGCTGCTTTGGATGAACAAAATACTAAAAAATTTGCGCAGGTTCTGACTACAATTACGAAGCACTCACAGGTACTAGTAGTGACGCATAACCACGAGACAATGTCTGTCGCCAGCGAGCTTTTAGGGGTAACGACTAGCAATAATAATGATTCACATATTATTCGCGTTCAACTCGATTCCTTGCCGGTTGGTTCAAAGAGCAAATAAATATTGACAATCTGCCTATTTTACAGGTAGAATAGGGCGTATTCGTTTTTTCGAACTAAGTTTAAAATAGAGTAAAAGAAGGAGACAATGGTAGTAATCCGGTTATCTCGTGTTGGGCGAGTAAAGCAAGCAATATATCGTATAGTAGCAGCTGACAAGCGCCGTTCGGCAACCAGCAAGTACCTAGCTGTCTTAGGCACTTTTAACCCTCATACTAAAGAAGTTAAACTCAATAAAGAACTTATTGAGACATATTTAGCTAGTGGAGCCCAGCCATCTGATAGAGTTATTAGAATACTCCAAGCCGAAGGTGTTGCTACCCCAGATTGGGCCAAGCCTCACGACAGGTTTAAGAAGCCCAAAAAAGAAGTTGAGAAAGCACCTAAGAAAGAAGTTGCTGCCGAGGTTGCATCAGAATCTGCTGATGCCAGCGAAGCTAATGAGCAGTCTGTGGATGCCCCAGAAACCGCCGCCACAGAAGCCAGCGTAGCAGAGAACCAAAAAGAAGCTACCGAAAAGGTCGCCGAAGCCATCGAAGAACCTGAAGCCAAGACCGAAGAGGCCAAAGTAGCGCAACCTGAACCTGAACCTAAGGCTGAAGCTAAGCCTGGCAAACCAGCCGCTAAGTAATAAAATATCTGGAATATTACTGCTTTTTTGTTTACAATGAGGGTACATCTAAATATTAAGGAGAATTGATTATGGCCGAAAGAGATCAGGAATTTCTAGAATATATCGTTGGATCAATTGTTGATAAGCCCGAAGACGTTAAGATTGTACGAAGTGTCGACGAAAGAGGAGTTTTGCTAGAGCTAACGGTTAACCCAGAGGACATGGGTAAAATTATTGGTAAGGCCGGAGCCACCGCAAAAGCCCTGCGAACCCTACTAAGAGTTATGGGTGCCAAATACGACGCTAGGTTTAATCTAAAAATTACCGAGCCAGGTGGTGAGGATAGACAAAGAAGTACCGAGCCTACTCACACTGAGCCCACCAATGCCGAGGCAGCACCAACCAATGAAGTTGCCAGCGAACCGACCGTACCACAAGAACCTGAGGCTGAAGTTATGAACACCGAGGATATAAAATCTAAAGCCCGCGAAGGTCTTGAGGATTTAGACGTCGATATATAGTCTTAACTTGTAACGCAAGGTAGTCCATACTAATAGTAGTTATGAAGATTGTTATTATTACACTTTTTCCTGAAATGTTTAGCCCGATACTCGGCTCTAGCATGATGTGGAAAGCTCAATCAAAAAAGCTTGTGAAGTTCCAGATTGTGGATCTGCGCAAGTTTGGTTTGGGCAAACGCCGTCAGGTCGACGATACCCCCTACGGTGGCGGAGCAGGCATGGTACTAAAGCCAGAGCCGATATTTGAGGCTGTCGAGCAGACCAAAAAAAAGCTGACCAAGGCCAAGGTCATACTAATGACCCCGCGCGGCGAAAAGTTTAGCCAAATTATAGCTAAAAAAATCAGCAAACTCAACGAAGTTATTATTATTTGTGGCCACTATGAAGGCTTTGATGAGCGAATTATGGAGCTAGTAGATATCGAGCTCTCACTCGGCGACTTTGTTTTGACGGGCGGGGAACTACCAGCCATGACTGTTGTCGATGCCGCCGTCAGGCTGATACCCGGGGTGCTGGGCGACAAGCAGAGCCCGCAGGATGAGTCTTTTAGCCAAGGACTTCTAGAATACCCTCAATACACTCGCCCAGACGATTTTAGAGGCAAAAAGGTGCCGGAGATCTTGCTCGGTGGCAACCACTCTAAGATACTGGTTTGGCGCAAGGCCGAGGCGGTCAAAAAAACCAAAGCTAACCGCCCCGATTTGCTGAGCTTTTAGGGTTATAATTATATTAATGGCAATCGAAACCCCACGCTACGAAACAATTAAAAAAGATGGAAAGTTTAGTATTCGAAAATACTCTGCAACCATACAGGCTAGTGTGGTACTACCAGCCGACGATATCAACCAAGCCTCGAGTGCTGCCTTCGGCCTGCTGGCTGGCTATATTTTTGGTGATAACAAAGCCAAAGGTAAAATCGCCATGACGGCACCGGTAGCGGCCGAGCAAGTCTCTGAGCAAATTGCCATGACGGCACCGGTAGATGCCACCAAGACCAGTGGCAGGAGCTACAAGGTATCGTTCACGATGCCCTCAAAGTATTCCATAGCGAGCTTGCCTAAGCCCAATAACGATTCTGTCAAAATAGAAAAGCGGCCGAGCCATACTATGGCAGTACTGAGCTTTGCGGGCTATACGACCAGCGATACGATATCTGATAAAACTGAACTACTGCAGAAGTGGGCCAAAGCCAACGGCATAG
>CALRDO010000006.1 GCA_943354915.1 Patescibacteria group bacterium UBA4664 | reverse complement strand
GTTAGGACTCAAGATAATCAATAAACACTCTTTTCCGTTTCCTGAATATTTTGGCGGCATATTTGCCCCAAATGAATACTGGGTTATAGCCCAAAAATAGCTAGCTAATTAGTTCCTTCAGGTATTCCCCGTACCCGGACTTGACCAAGTCTTTGGCAACCTCTTTGAGCTTATTGGCATCAATATACCCCTCGCGGTAGGCGACCTCTTCGATACAGCCAATTTTTAGGCCAGTGCGCTTTTCGATAACATGAATGTATTCGGCGGCTTCCATCATCGAGGCAAATGTACCGGTATCGAGCCAGGCCGAGCCACGGTCCATAACCTGTACTTTGAGCTTTTTGCGCTTCAGGTACTCTGCATTAATGCTGGTAATCTCGAGCTCCCCGCGATCGCTGGGCTTGATGTGGTGGGCGATATCTACAACGCTGTTATCGTAAAAATACAGCCCCGTAATTGCGAAGTTCGATTTCGGCTTGGTGGGCTTCTCGACTACCGATACAACATTCATTTTGCCATCGAACTCAACCACTCCGTAGCGCTCTGGGTCGGATACCTGGTAGGCGAATATTGTGCCGCCTTCGACATTTGTACATTGCTTGAGGGCCTTGCCAAATTGACTACCATAAAAAATATTATCGCCCAGCACCAAGGCAACCTTGTCGCTACCAATAAACTCTCTGCCAATAATAAAGGCCTGTGCCAGGCCTTTTGCTTCGGGCTGCACGGCGTAACTGAGGCTAATACCTATATCGCTACCATCACCGAGGAGGCGCTTAAATTGGGCCTGCTCGTGCGGGGTGGTGATTATTAGAATGTCTTTTATACCCGATAGCATTAGCGTGCTTAAGGGGTAGTAGATCATCGGCTTATCATAAATAGGCATTAGTTGCTTACTAATACCTTTGGTGATTGGGTAAAGGCGCGTACCGGTGCCGCCGGCTAAAATTATTCCCTTCATTACAGCTATTTTAACCCAATAATAGCAATTTGTAATGCTTAGCCGTAATAACCTCTAGGGCCAAGGCAACTCGCCTCTTACCCAATAGCTCGCGGTATTGTATAATAGACCTGATAACGATTGGCCGCGGCAGATGAAGAAGCTAAAAAACTGGTGGACAAATTCTAAAACCTGGCAGCATATATCATTAGGAGCTGGGCTCATTTTATTTGTTTATTTTTTTATTGTTTTTACAGTTCGTATCACTCACTATAACAAAATCTTACCTGGCGTATCCTTGCGGGGCATTTACGTTGGCGGGCTAACTAAGCCCGAGGCCGTCGCAAAACTTAACGACGCCACCTCGCGCTACCTAGAATCTAGCATAACCTACCAGATGAATGGCCAAACCATCACGGCCAAGCCCTCTGATTTCGGCGTCAGCTACGACAACCAAGCCCTAGTTGATATGGGCTTTGAGTTAGGGCATGATAGCAATATTTTAGCTGATATTGCGAGTCAAACTATGCTCCCCTTTGCAGCAGAAGACATCATGCAGCTAGGTATTGAAAACGATGTTTTCTCTAACGAGCTAATAAAAATCAACAACGCGGTGGCTACTCCCAGCCAAAATGCCGAATACCAATTTAATGAAGGTAAAATTGCCGTAATTGATGAGCAAATTGGCCAAAATATCAATACTGGGTTTGCAATATTTAATTTAGCGAGCCAATTTAGCGCCCTAGATAGCACGATAACCCTCCCCATAGTAGCCCAAAACCCCAGTCGAACTACCGCAATGCTGGGCAGGCAAAAAGACAATGTCACGAACATTGCCAAAGTACCCCTTACCTTAGCGTATGGCGACAAAACATGGGTGGTATCGCAACAGCAACTAATTAGTTGGCTATTTATTAACACCATTGATGGACCTTTTAGGGCCGACTTACTCAATAAGTACTATACTATCCCCTATCAATTGCACAATTTTACAATTGAAAGACAAAATGTCGCTGAATACTTAAATGGCTTGGCTGGCGAGATCAACCAAGAAGCAATCGACGCAAAACTAATAATTAGTGGTGGGCGCGCAACGGTCTTTCAGCAAAGCCGTGATGGCACTACTTTAAATGTCCAAAAAACTATTGATGCAATTATTGACGCCACTACATCAATTAGCAATAAGCCCATAGAGCTAGTAGTAGATATTAAAAAAGCCGATGTTTCAGACGAGAATATTGATAACCTTGGTATCAAAGAACTGCTTAGCGAAGGCGTAACATACTTCCCGGGCTCATCGCAGAATCGTATGCAGAATGTTAGAGTTGGAGCTAACAGGTTTAATGGCATCTTGCTAAAACCGGGCCAAGTTTTTAGCTTTGGAGAATACCTAGGCGATGTCGGCCCCGAACAGGGCTACGCCCTGGGGCTTATTATCTTAGATAAAACCGTAGAAAAGGCCTACGGTGGTGGCTTATGCCAAGTGTCTAGTACTGCCTACCGAGCGGCACTACTAGCCGGGCTGCCAATTGTACAGCGTACTAACCATTCTTATGCCGTTAGTTATTACACCGAGCCCTTTGGGGTGCCCGGAGTTGATGCCACCATCTACTACCCTGATGTTGATTTTAAATTCAAAAACGATACAGGTTGGCACATTCTAATTGAAACCGAAATGGTTGGTACTACGCTAAAATTTAGATTTTATGGTACCAAAACCAAAGCTGGCGTTATCCGAGGACCGTCGTTTATTTATGGCTCTAATGATGTCACTAAGCCCTCCCACACAGTGTTTTGGCGTGATGTAGTGGACCTCAATGGTAAGGTTACTAAAACTGACGAAATTAACACCTACTACAAGTCCTCCCTAGACTTCCCCGTTATCAATAACTAACAATTTGCTTACATCGTGCTGTTGCTTGCGTAGCAAAGCTACTTGCCAATACAAAAGTTTCGAAAAATTGAATCAATTATCTGCTTATTAGCATCTGCACCGGTCAGTTCGTTGAGCTCCCCCGCTACCCCCGCTAGCTCGGCGCTAATAATATCTAGGCTTAAATGGTTAATATTGCCGACGATACCAGTTAGGGCAAGCTCTACGCGGCTTAAAATGCCGAGTTGGCGTTGGGTTAGAACTTGCAGGCTAGTTTGTGCTTGCCCTACACTAAGCTTGGCGATTTTATCGAGCAAAGTTTTAACGCCCACCTTTTTTAAGGCGCTAATTTGGACGACCTTAGGGTTCTTGGCATCAATATCTGACTTAGTAAAAACCTTAATTGTTCTAGGGCCCTTAATAAAAGACTGCAAATTATTTAGCTCAATGAATTTTTTGGTTGCCAGCTCCTTGCCTGGTTCGATTAAAAGTAAGATAATGTCTGCGCTTTTAATATTAGCAATTGATTTTTTAATCCCTATTTTCTCTATGCTGTCTGGGCTTGAATTGAGTCCTGCAGTATCAATGAACTGGTAGCTAAATCCGTCAATTTCTATAGCTTCATTGATTGTGTCGCGAGTAGTACCAGCTTGGGCTGATACTATTGAGCGATCAAACCCAACTAAGGCATTAAGAAGAGTGCTTTTGCCGGCATTGGGGAGCCCAACTAAGACAACATTAATCCCTTCACGCAGCTTTGGTAGCATTTCTGAACCAGCTTTAATGGTGCTAATCTTGCCAATTACGGCTGACAGGGAACTAATAATTTCCTTATTATTAATCGTTGGCAGATCTTCCTCTGCGAAGTCTAAATTAGCTGCTATGGTGGCTCCGAGCTTCGTAACATCGCCAAGTATGCCTTTTATTTTTTTACTAAATTCACCAGCTAGTTGCCTAGTAGCAAGCCTTGCGAGTTGGCTGTTCTCGGACGAAACAAGCTCCATTATTGCCTCGGCCTGGGTAACATCAATTTTGCCATTATAATAAGCCCGCTCACTAAATTCCCCTGGTTTAGCAGGTACAATGCCATACTCAAAAAGCACGCCTAGAATACCTTGCTGAACTACTTTTGAGCCATGGCAGTGTATTTCTACTATATCTTCCCCCGTAAATGAGTTGGGAGATTTAAAATACACCACCATTGCATGGTCAATCTTTTGGTCTTCATCGTAAACCCAAGCTACTTTTATTTGGTTAGGTGCAGGGCTGGTAGTTTTTTTGGTCAAAGCCTTATATGCACCGAGGGCTTTTGGCCCAGAGATCCTAATAATAGCAATGGCACTCCTCCCCTGCGCAGTAGCGATGGCGGCAATTGTAGAGTTCATTATCTTTTTTTAATAACTACGTGGCGGTCAATCCCCTCGCCTTCGCTGCCAGTAACAACGTCTGGGTTTTCGGCGAGTAAGGTATGTACTGATCTGCGCTCAAAGGCGTTCATTGGGTTTAAATGCTGATCGTCGCCAGTATCGCGGACCTTATCTGCTAGTTCCTGAGCTAAAGCCTGGACCTTTTCTACTCGCTCTTTTTTATAGCCATTAATATCCACGCCAACGTACCCGCCATCGCTATGTTTATTGCGATAAAGCATATTAACTACCGCCTGAAAAGCTCTAAGCGTTTCCCCTCCCTTGCCTATCATCAGCGCTGAGTCTTCGGAGTTAACTGTAAGATAAATAGGGTACTCGGATTCTATTACAATTTGAGCCGGTACTCCCATTGAATCTAGGATTTTCTGGGCAATGTCTTGTGCATCTATGGCTGACATTATTTTTTGCCCTTAGTTTTTATCCTGGTCTTAACTCTAGGCTTAGGCAATTTCTTAGTAGCAGAAGTGGCTGAGCCTTTTTTGACAACCTTTACGACATCCATCCCTTCCATGGTATCAACTTCCTTGCGCATTATTAGCCATTGCTGACCAATGGATACAAAATTAGTGGTAATCCAATAGGTTGGTAGTGCGGCTGGTAACCCCCAAGCTATAAACACGGTTAGGGCGGGGAAGGTGTAGTTCATCATTGCTGTCATCTGGGCTTGAGAGTCTTTAGGACCGGCTTTTTGACGGCGCGGGGTAATCATCTTAACTTGCACGAACTGGGTTATGCCAGATAAAACAGCCAGTAGGGCGCTCGGTTTTGCCATAGACACTATCCCCAATAAGGTAGCGTCGAAAACTATTTGCCCCGATAAAATGCCGGTGATATAGGGGAGGTTCTTAACTGGTTCATATAGTAGGCTTGAGACTTCATTGATTGAGCCGGTGGCCTTCTGAAAAACCACAAACATCCCAATTAAAATAGGTAGTTGTAAAAGCGTCGGTAGGCAGGCCGAAAAAGGATTGACTTCTTTCTCTTTATACAGCTCCATAAGCATGGCGCTTTCTTTTTGCTTGTCGCCGCCAGCCTTAGCACGCACTTTGGCTATGTCGCCTTGCATCGCTTGCATTTTCTTTTGGCTATGGAGTTGTTTGCTAGCAAGTGGCCAGAGCATTAGGCGGATAAATACTGTTAGTAATATAACGCTTATCCCAAAATCGTGCCCTGGTAATACTCCATAGATAAAAAACAAGGCATTTACCAAAGGCGCTATTAAAATTGTATTAAATATATTACCTAAGGCTTCCACTATTTTTCTCCTCTTCTATGAACCTAAAATCAATTTTAGGTCGTGATAATGGGTTACATTGTACTATACGAAAGACACTTATACCAACTCCTTTAATAGCCCCATACTTAGCAATTGCTAGTTTTGAGTACTCGCTGCACGTCGGGTAGTGCCTACAAAACCCATAAGGATAGTTACCTTTGCGTGGCCCGTGGTCTGGCGATAGCGTGCCTTGGTATAGCTGAATTGCCCTAATCAGTAGTTTTTTCACAAGACTTGCCTGCCTAACAAAGTGGCAATCTCTTTATTAAGCTCGCTTGGAGTTAATGCCGAAAAGTCACGTCTAATTAAAATAATCATCTTAGTAGGGGTTTTAAATTTGGGGTAAGTGGCCTCTACGATTGCGCCTGCTCTGCGGCGTAAATTATTACGCACTACAGCCTTTTTTGAAACTTTTTTAGATACCACAAAACCTACCTGTGAATAATCAAAATTCGAGGGCATATAATACAGCGCTAAATTGGGCGTAGTAAACCTTTTGCCAGACTTGTAAAGTCTTTGAAAATCGCTATTTTTGCGGAGTCGATAAACCCGCTTCAGCATTTTTTAGGCGGCTATCCGGGCGCGGCCCTTAAGCGTGCGTCTTTTTAGGATAGCTCGTCCTGCAGTAGTAGCCATACGCTTCATAAAGCCGTGCACTCGTTTGCGGTGCCGTTTCTTTGGCTGGTATGTTCGTTTCATAACCCTGTTATTGTATAACAAAATCAAAATAATTTCAATTATCCACAGGTGGTGGTATTTTATGTATTATAGTAATAAAATTGTGGAAAACTGCTAACAAAGTAGTGTATAGTAATAAAAACGAGGGTGATATGAGTACGAAATTAGAAACAGTCTGGGGATCTGTCTTAGGAGAGCTTGAAATTGTATTATCTCAAGCAAATTTTCAGACTTGGCTTAAAGGTACCGAGCTAGCCGAGCTAGAGGGCGACAAGGCTGTTATTTTTGTTCCTAATATTTTTACTAGGCAGTGGATACAAGACAAGTATCATCAACAGATACTTAGTGCTATTCGCAAGGTAGATGCTGAAATACGCTCGGTTGAGTACACCACCAAAAAGCTGTCTATTGATACCCCACCCGGGTCAGATAGCTCTATTAGCCTGCCGCTAGAAAGAGCTAGCAAAAAATACTCCAGCCCCTCTCAGTACAGCCTTGAGTCTTATGGTGAATTCAGACCAAACCAGAAGTATAGATTTGATAATTTCATTACCGGCTCTAGTAATAAGCTAGCCTTTTCGGCCGCCCAGCTAGTGAGTGAAAAGCCCGGCGAAATGTATAACCCTCTATTTTTATACGGGCCGGCTGGTGTCGGCAAAACTCATCTACTCTGGGCGATTAGTAATGAAATCCATGCCAGGCAACCTAACTGTAAAATTCTCTACTCTACCAGCGAGGAATTTATCAATACCTTCCTTTCGGCTATCCGTAAGGGCGAAAAATTTACCGATAAATACCGCAAAGTTGATGTGCTACTAGTAGATGATATGCAGTTTTTAGCTGGCAAGGAAAAAACCCAAGAGGAATTTTTTCACACCTTCAATGCTTTGCACCAATATAATAAGCAAATAGTGCTGTGTAGCGATAGGCCACCAAAAGAGATCCCAACCCTAGAAGAACGCCTAAGGAGTCGTTTTGAATGGGGGATGGTAGCCGATATTCAACCCCCTGATTTTGAAACTAGGGTAGCGATACTAATGAATAAAGCGGCCTCACACTCCATAGAGCTAAGTATGGATGTAGCGGAGTTTATAGCCACCCATATAGACAATAATATTCGCGAGCTGGAGGGTGCGCTCACTAAAGTTATCGCCTACTCTCGTTTGCATGGTCAGTCGGTAGATCTACCGCTAGCACAAGAAGTGCTAGGGATGTATATATCTAAGTCCCAGGTTAAGATAAGTCCTAAGGTGGTCTTGCAAAAAACAGCTGACTACTACGAGATAAGCTACAACGATATTGTTGGGACCAAAAGATCACGCGAGATAGTATTGCCACGCCAGGTTGCAATGTTCATTATGCGCGAGGAGCTCAGCCTAAGTTTTCCGCGGATTGCCAAGAGTTTAGGTGGCAAAGACCACACGACCATTATGCACGGCGTCAATAAAATCCGAACTCTATCTGCCCGCGACAGCGTTCTGGGGCAAGATGTCCAATCAATTAAGAAGCTATTGGTAGCGCAGTAGGGTGTGGATAACTATGTGTAAAACCGGTGGGTATCTTGTGAAGAAGTTAATATTTATGCACAATACTTCCACTCTTGACGAAATTAATAATATAATTAATGTTAATAAAGTAGTATTTATGCATAGTTTGTCAAATGTTTTTCATAATTTTATCCACTCTTACTTCCGCCTTCATAAAGCCCAATTAAGCTCCTATGCACAGTATCCACAACAACTATTACTATTACTACTATCTATTAAATTAAATATAATAAATAAGACAAATCTAAATTGGAGTTTTATAAAATGAAAGTTGCCGTAAAAGTTAAATATTTATTAAAGGCTGTTAATATCTGTTCAAGGCTAGTAAGTAACAGATCATCTCTTGAGGTGCTAGGTAATATCTTAATCGAAACAGATAAGAATACACTGAAGCTAAGCTCAACCAATTTAGATTTAGCGATTACTACCAAGCTAGGAGCAAAGGTAGAGAAAGCTGGTAAAATTGCTATCCCCGCCAGGCTACTGGGAGAATTAATTAACTCTATTTCAGAGGATACCCTCCAGCTCATTGCAGATGATACCAACATGACAATTAAGGGCAACAATATCTTAAGCCGTTTAAATGGCGTGCTAGCTAGTGAGTTCCCTACCCTCCCAAAATTATCAAATACCAAATCTATTAAGTTCAGGAGCCAGGATTTAAAAAGTAACTTTGAAAAGGTCTTAGCTAGCGTTAGTATTGACGAATCTAGGCCGGTACTGGCCGGTATTTACTTTAGTACCACTAGCGGACAGCTAGTATTGGCAGGCACAGATAGCTACAGGCTCTCCGAAGTGCAAAGTAAAAACCAAGGGGCAGGGTCTATTGACTGCATAATCCCTGTTAAGACCGTTATGGAAACGCTTAGGCTAATAGCATCCGAGGATGTTGAAGAAATAGAAATCATAATTGGTGAATCCGAAATATCTTTTATAGTTGGCGATAGCCAGCTGATATCGCAACTAACAGAAGGTAAGTACCCGGATTATAAAAAAATAATACCAGAGAGTACTGCTACGACGATTGAATGCGATAGAGATAAGTTAATAGAAGCAGTTAAGGTAAGTTCTGTTTTTGCGCGAGAGAACTCACACGGGATAGCCCTAAAAGTGACAAAAGATAACCTTACCATTGATGCCCAAACAAGCGATATCGGAGAAAACACTACTACTGTAGCTATTAAAAAAACCGGCAAAGACGCTGCTATTAATATCAACGCTAGGTATATTACCGATATCCTTTCTGTCATAGGCGGACAGACGGTTGTAATTGGAATTAATGATAAGCTAGACCCCCTCTCTATAAGACCAAAGACTAAAAGTGACACAGAAGTCCATATTATTATGCCACTCCGTAGCTAATGGTTAAGTCTATAAAGCTAGCTAACTTTAGATCCCATGGATACACGGAGTTAGATTTTAGCCCTAACACAACGGCCATTATAGGGTGCAACGGCGCCGGTAAAACTAATATTCTCGAAGCGCTCTACTATGCTTTTATTACTAAGTCATTTAAGTCGCCACAGTCATCGCTGGTATCTAGAGATATGGATTTTATGAAGCTTAATGTTGAATTTGGGGATAATAAAATCAATAACCTAGAGTATAGGCTAAAAAAGAGCAGTAGCTCTATTGCCCGCACAATTACTATCGATGGCGTCAAGAAGCAAGCATCTGATGTTATTGGCACCCAACCAATTGTTATTTTTATACCAGACGACACAAGGATTATCACCGATGGCCCACAGTTTAGGCGCAACTTAGTTAATGGTATTATTATCCAAACCTCACGAGAATACCTAGCTGCTATCAATAGGTATCAAAAACTACTCAACCAGCGTAACCACCTGCTCTACAGCCTAAAAAATAAACGCACAACATCTAAGGATCAGCTTTTTGTTTATAACTTACAGATGGCTGAACCAATTAGCGTCATATACCATTACCGCGACGAGCTTACCCAATTTTTAAACCAAAACATTAGCCAAAAGTATTCAAGTATTAGCGGAGGCAAAGACAAAATTAATATAAAACAACTAAGCACCCTACCCAAAGACAAGCATGGCATCCTGAGCTCACTAGAGGCACACACTAGCGATGATTTAGCGCTTGGGTTCACCAGCAAAGGTCCGCACAAAGACGAGCTTGCTATAGGCCTCAACGGCTTCCCTTCTAGGGATAATTTATCAAGGGGAGAAAACCGTTCATTGGCATTGGCAATTAAGCTTTGTGAGCTAGAGTTTATTCGAAGCAGAAACCAAACCCCACCGCTTTTATTGTTAGACGATGTGCTAAGTGAACTAGACGAGAGCCGACAAAAACACCTGCTAGAGCAAGCCACAAACCAGCAGACCATCTTGACTACTACGGCAGAGACTGGGAATATTGGTAAGTATGAAATAGTGAGGATTTAATGGAAACGATTAAGAAAGATTTTAATAGTGGTAGGCACAGCCATTTTAAGGCAAGAGCCGAGGAGTTGGTTGTATTGAAAAATAAAATAACCGAACTTACTGGGTATGAACCAGAGACGGTTAGGATTAAAAATGATATTTTGTATGTTAAGGGCAGGAACCAGTACGAGTCGCTAGAGATGCGCCTGAAGTTGCCCAAGGAACTTGAAGGTTACAAGGCCAAGGTTATATAGCTAATCTATTTTTTCGTATAAATTGCCGGAATTATATACAATTACGCCACCTCGAATGATTAGGTAGGATATACCGCCAGAGATGCACACAAGCCTGCCAAGCTAGTTTTTGGGCCTATAAACAATATTTAGCTTCGATGGGTCGTAACCAACACTCTTTATCCATAGTAATGCTTCATTTCTTGCCTCTTGTGTATTGGCAGATATATAAATAATTATTCGATTGTCGCCAGCCTCACCTTGGCCGTAATCGATTCTAAATCTTTCGTCGCTAGAAACAAAAGGTAACTCCATAATGAATGGGGTTTGCTGAGCGTCGTCGGCAGACACCTTGTCGTAATTTTGGCTAGATAGATTTTCAGCTCTTTTGGCATCTTCCGGATGCTTATCGTACCAGTCGGCGGTTGAAGCGCTATTTGAGACAAGCACAAAACCAAAATACCTATATTCACCGTCTTTTAGTACAACAGTTTGTTTTATAGTTTCAAAGCCTTTTTTACTTATAATAATCTCAGCAACCCCCGGCTTGAGTTTGGTGGTTCCTTCTCGTACCCCTCGGCCATTGATAGTTGATTTTGCTCCGTCTGGCACCACCTCGAGGGCAATTGAGGCTGTCAGCTCTTTATTTTTACTCGATTGGTATAAGCCGTAAAAGATTAGAGCACCAGCGCTGATAAAAACCAGAGCTATTAGTAAAAGAATTTTTTTGTTCATTGTTTGCTCCTCATTATTTCTTTATTGGTCTTGCTACCATATAACTTCCACGACTATCACTCAACACGGCCTTACTCAGACCAGGATAACGTTTTTTATACGACGCACTGGCGGAGTCATTGCCGTTAGCTTGCCGGCCTACGTAGATGTAGGTGTGGCCAGCAGCTCCTGCCCCACTGCCCTGATTGACTATCAGAATATCACCTGGTTTCAACTCGGATGTATCTTTGACTCGCTCTATTATTTGGTATTTTTCGGGGTGGCTTCTGACATAAGGCTCTTGAATGGAGGTGCCTGACTTGGGGTAGTTGGGATCGGCACCAGAGGCTCGCATAACCGTCCCTACAAAACTACCACAATCGCGCCCTTCATACGGCGGACTCGAGTCGACGGAACGAAGAAGAGCCAAATATCCAGGGAATGGGTCACGGTTATTGTTACCATCCTTGCGAGTGGGCCACGAGCAGTTAATGGCAATCTGAACGGGATTATTGGGTATCGCCGCACAAGTACCGTCACCATAACTTTGTGCAACACCGCCAGCACACACTTCAGTCTGTAAAGCAGAGGTGTTGCTCGGCGGCGAAGAATCGCCAACTACAGAGCAGCTTAAAGCGGTGCCAGCCAGCGCAATCATGGCATTCATTCGATCAATAGTTTTTTGGTAGTAGCCTGGCCCGTCGCAGGCGCCATTTTTTGTGTAGATATCAGGGGCACCGCAGTGATATGGTATTTCTAGCTCCAAGGTAGTTTTGTTGGCACCAACAATATGGCTTTCTCCTACATGCTGAGCCCATTTAAAAATGCTTTCTTCCCATGAATCGTACTGAACCAGCTTTCTGGTAGTATTCGTAAGATTACCCCAAGGGTTGAGTGTATTTTTGCAATTACCACTGTCGGTGCAAAGCTGTGATTCTTGGTAGGCCATAGCGATAAGCAGCATCGGATTTACATCATATTTTTTGCCGGCAGCAACTAAGAACCCAGCAATCTCTGTAGTAGCCATTGGGCTATTTGGCTTTTCTTGCTTGATATATTTTAATAAGGCAGCTGCAAAGGCAGCTTCGTCTTTAACTATCGGATAAAACACCCCCCTACAAGAGGTGTCACCATTGACTGCAGTAGCTTCCGTACAGGCCGTTGGGTCGAGCCAAGGGGTCTTTTCTATTATCGAACGCTGGCTTTTGCCGGTGGGGTCGCTGCCAGGCGCATTGCTTAAAGCCAGCGATTGGTTAACGAATGCAATATTTAGGCCCATCACCATAAAAATAAATAGTATTAGTTTCTTCATGGCGTTGTTGCCCCCGGGTTGGAGTATATACTATCGGTCTTTTCGGTGCTACTCAGCTCAACCATCAGGTCGACCATACTATTGGCGTAGAGGTAGAGGTGATACTTTTTGGCGAGTTCGTTTATTTTGAACCCAAACAAGTCCTTCTGTTTGGCTTCATCGTAGTCTCTGGCTGTTTCGTGTTCACTCTCTGGCATCAGGTATATTTCGCAGGCCACGAACTCTGTTCTGTTGGCAAAACCCAGGAGCGTAAAGCCGTCATTTATAGCAGGGTAAGAAATTTCACTGCTAACGCGTACTAAATTTTCTTTAGTGCCAATTACTTCTGCTTCGTCATCTTTTATCTCTACATCATAGAGTCTTGTAAAGATGCTTCTGGTGGGGATATTGGCCTTCGAGCACTTGTCGAAGTATCCGAGTACTATTTTTTCTTTCTCGGTGCCGTTTGCTATTAAATTCTGAACATAATCAGAATTTGCTATGGGGTCGGTATTGTCGAATTCGTTCGTGGGCAAGCCAATAGTATCGATGCGCATGTAGGCATCGCCAGTTTTGCCGGCGGCATAGGCCACCGTACTTTTACCTAGCACTATCTGGCTAAAGCCCGAGCTCAAATCGGCCAGCAACTTAATCGGGTTAGATAGGCTGGCAATGTAGTCTTTGCCCTTACGGCCGAGTTCGCCAGTGGTTCGGGGTGTTTCGTAGCGAATGATGTTGGCCAGCGAGCGAATGTTGTCTTCGGCAAAAAGCCGATACGCCAAGCCGTTTTTATTTTCAATTTCACGGCGAGTGTTTTCAGTTGCAATATTAAGCTCTGTTCCTTCGGCTTTGGTTAAGAACCTTCCGCCCATGCGCATCATGTATTGGTTCGATAGGGTCCTGAAGCCCTGGGATTGGTTGTTGAAGTTTTGGGTGCCAGCCTCCAGGCCCGATACCGCCGAGCCTCCGCCCATGCGTATCACCCCGACCATCAGCTGGTCTAGGCCAAAACCATCGATTGATGTAAATTTGCCGTTAGACTGATCGACGATGAGTTGCCGCAGGGCGTCGTATAATACCAATACATTTTCTTCTTTGCCCGGATTGAATATACTACTTAAAAAACCATCACCACCGCAGTTTTTCTTTACTGAATATAGCAAGGCCAGCGAAGTTCTGTAGCTCGCGCCGTAGGAGGTGTTGCCGAGGCGTTCGGGGTCGATGGCAGTGCCGGCTTGGGTACCATAGACATTTTGCGAATAAGCCCGGCTGGCTGCCCAGCCATCTAGCTGCTTAAAGGTTGGGCTGAGTTCTTCGTTAGATAGCAGTCCTAGCTCGCGGGTCGAGGAAAGCGTGTTAGATTTGATGCCAGATCTCTGCCCCGAGTTGAGGCGAGTCAAGATGCCTTTTTTGATGTTGTCTCCAGACAAGTACCCCCTGGTAAAAGCACAGAGTGTTTTGGTAATGGCGGTATCGGTATTAGCGTCAGCACCAAAATCAAATTGAACGGAGTCGGGGTTTTGGTTATTAGCTAGTTTGTCTCGGACCTGGGCGATGTAATCATCGACTTCATCTATGTCCGTCTTGATTTCTTCTTTGCTGGTAATGCGATTATAGGTTTTGTCATAGACATACTTGCTTACTTCTGCCGGGGCTTTGCCCTTGATATTGGTCGAGTTTTTGCTGTCGGCATAATTGAGAATGGTGCCGCTAAAGGCGTTAACATCTCGCGTTTTTTGGGTGCGGATCATCATATTATAAAGCGGCATAGACTGGACGATACAATAGCTCACCACAAAGTTGCCGTTTTTATCGACCACCTCACCAGACTTGTTTTTGACCTCATCAATGACACTGGTCGTGGCCCCTGTTTTGGGGTCGGTCAGGTCTTTGGTGGTGTAGCTGTATGGGCAGTCTGGAGCCGCATTACTACTCTGGTAGCGAGCATTCTTGAGATTTATTTTTAGCATTTTTTCTTCTATGGATCCTGGCTTTGGAGAGGCAGTAGCGACCGGAGCAGCAATAGCCTGCCCAGGCTTAATCTCGACATAGCCGTATTTTTTGTAGGTATCCTCACTACCTATGGTTGTTTTTATAGCCAGCTTGGCCGCCTGGATGGCAAACTCACGGGTTTTTGGGTCCGAGACGACTTGCTGTAAAAATTTGAATGGGTTGGCGGCGGCATATAATAATACACCAACAATTATACCGATAATAATTAGTGGGATTGACAAAAATATAGCGATCCCAATTGCTATTTTTTTGATATTCTCTTTTTTTAGGGCTTTACTGACGCCCTTTTGTATTTTTCCTGAAATTGGCTTCAGAGTCCCACCACTTAACACCTCCGCGCCAGCTGCAGCCGCCGCGCCAGCTGCTTCACGCCCCGCTGCACCGGCCGCACCTTTGACCCCATCTTTTTCGGCACCTTGCTTGATTTCTTTGCCGACAGATTTTGCGCTAGTTGGTCCAGCTTTGGCAACCTCTTTTATGTCGCTTATGGTTTCGCTAGCCGAACCAGCTTTGTCTTTTGCATAGTCATTCAGCTTGCTGGCTTTTTGCGGGCCAGGCTGGTCTGCGCCGCCTGCCGCCAATTGGCCTCCCTGCGGAGCGCTGTTACCGCCTACTGCTTCAGGGGCTTTTGGCGTCTCTGGTTTTAGACCTGGGGTATCCATATAGTTTTAGTATAAAGCTTATGTTGTATTATATCAAAGCCAAAACTACGGGCCTAAACCGTAGGGGCTGTCGGCTCGCTGTTTGTAGCGGGCTCTGGCAATGGTTGGTCAGGTGTTGAGCCACTGATCTCTTGGCTTTGGAGCTGTCTATCTAGGATATCTTTAGGGTTGGTGGTTATTAGCTGTTCCTCCGCGGGCGAGGCAATTACTTTAATCACGGCATGGTTTAGCCCGGCGAAAAATAAACCCTCACCGACCGGGAATTGAGTCAGGCGTTTGGTTTCTTCCTGTGTTAACTTAAAGGTTTCGGCAACATAATTAACTGCAGCCGGACTTTGTTTTAATAGTAACTGTAGGCTGGAGTTATTGACTACTGCCCTGCCCAGACGGGTGCTTAAAAAATCTTCGACATCTTGTGAGATGATCGTTAGCCCCAGGTAGTACTTACGGGCTCGTTTGGCGATACTAAACATAAACATTGCCGAGTCCTCATACTGCATCAATTGCCAGGCCTCGTCGATTACCAGCATCCGCTTGCGTTTATCGGTTTTAACTTTATTCCAGATGTAGTTAAGCGCTATGTACATCCCAATAGGCCTTAGTTCGTTCTCAAGGTCGCGGATATTAAAGACTACAAAGTTGCTGTTAAGGTCAACATTGCTTTGCTCCGAAAATATCCCAGCAAAAGTCCCCTCTGTATAGCGTCGCAAGCGAGCCGCTAGGGACGGCCCATTACCGCCCATACTATTGAGGGTATTGTAGAGGTCACCCATAATTGGGGGCTGGGCAGCGTGGGTTAGCGGGTCATTAGTGATCCCTTTTTCGGCGTAAGTGTTGATAAGAGCTAGGTCCATATCAGCCTGTTCGGCTGGGCTCATTTGCCCCGTCATTAACCTTAAAAGTCCATGGAGCATAATAATATTGGCCCTCAACGCATTGTCAGCTTCTTCGGGGTCAATGGTGCGAGGGATGTCAAAAGGATTGATACGAGTATTGCTCGCTAA
This sequence comes from Patescibacteria group bacterium UBA4664, assembly GCA_943354915.1. Classification (GTDB taxonomy): domain Bacteria; phylum Patescibacteriota; class Saccharimonadia; order CAILAD01; family BJGX01; genus SICB01. The sequence continues at coordinate 5,375 of CALRDO010000006.1, read as the reverse complement.
ACTTAGGTGCATAAAGCTTCCGCCCACGGCGTCGCACAGGGTTTTATACTCGTTTTCTGGGTCAATTACGATTATATCAGTACCCATCATTAGCGAGCGCAAGCACTCGAGCTTAATGGCAAAACTTTTGCCAGCTCCAGATTTAGCAAAGACGACCATATTGGCATTTTCGAGACTAAACCTATCAAATAGCACCAGCCCATTGTTTTGGCGGTTAATGCCATACAAAATGCCTTCATCGCGGCTGAGGTTGGCGGTGGTAAACGGAAAGCTGGTAGATATTGCGCCAGTATCCATATTGCGTCTAATCTGAAGTAAATCAGTACCCATTGGCAGGGTTGAGTTAAACCCTTGCTCCATTTGGATTGTAGCGGGCTTAGCATATATGAGGCCAGTACCTAGCATGCTCTCTACCTTCTTGCCAACTAGTTCTAGCTCCTTTTCGTCTGCCCCATATACTGTGATGTATAGCCCAAAGCGAAAAAACCTATCCTCTCCTACCTGGAGCTTGTCTCGTATTTCTTCGGCATCATTGATTGCTGCCTCTAATTGGGGGTCGCGAACCTTACCCTTTTCTTGGTTAATGGTATTGCTAGCTTCGAGCTGGCCGACTTTTTTGCGAAGGTTATTTAAGACGATTTGACTCTCAACCGGCTCAATCTCTAGGCTAACGTCTATGATTTCATCTAGGTTAATAATTGATGATAGCCAGCCAGTGAAGAGTGTGCGCGGGTAGGCGTATACAAAGTATGTTCGAGCATAGCGGCGGCCAATTTTGACATAGTTGCTTTGTATTTCAAAACTACTCGGCGCAATAATATCTCGCAGGGTAGTAACCCCCTGTTTGTAGAGCTGGTCTTGTTGAATTTGGGCCTGCGTTTGGGCATTGGGTGCCGGCTGTTTTTTGCCAAAGGCCATTTAACTCTGCCCTCCTGGCGTATTTTGCTGGTTGGCCGCCGAATATAAATCTGGTGGGTCTTGCTCCTTAGGCTGCGGTGGGTATGGGCTTGGTGCCGCTGCTTGCCGGGCTACCGAAGGCGTTATCATATCTTCAGTATTAACTAGTGCTTGGCTTTGTGACTCGTCAATATTGTATGAGTTATAAAAAAGCTCAATCACTTCTTGAGTATTTAGCATTGCTGCGCGAACGCCAATATTAGCTAGACCCTGAGCGACCATATTTGTACGCTGGGCTAGCTCGTTTTTGCGTTCTAAAAACTGCCTATCACTTTGCTGGACATCTTTCGGGCCACTAAGTGCCATAGCCATTTGCTTAAATACATTCCCCTTGGCCGACTCAACAACATAGTAAGGCACTACCACAAAGAATTTTTTATCCATAATGTTTGTAGCATTTAAAAGGTCTCGGATATTAAAAATATAATCTTCCATCAGCCCAGCTAGTAGTGGGTTGGTTTGGTCGCTAAGCATTTGGTCGAGCTTATCGAGGTATCCATCGAGGTCGATTTTGCGTGACTGGATGCATATCTGGACTGGGAAATGCAGACCATTAAGAAAGCCTTGGTAGGCATACTCAATCGCATCTTTTTCGCCAGCACTTTTAAGGTCATAGTTGGTTGGGGAACAAATTATTACCATTCTTAGGCTACCGTCTCGCATGATTACCACACCATCCCGGACTTCTGCGAAGTTAAGGTGGTTTTGGGTGCTCAAAAGCTCTCCCTTTTTTTTATTGGTAGGGGTAACGCTGTTGGTATATTCTTGGCTAGGTGGGCTGGCTTGATTTGGTTGCATAGTAGTTATAAATTATCCCGCGGGGACCCTGACTGTCTGCCCCTCGGATATTACGTGCTGGTTAGCATCTCGGGCAATTTGCTTGATAGTCAAATTATTCCCCTGAAACATAGCCTTTTTAATTATAGCACCTGATGTTTTGAGTTGAGAAATATCTTGCTTAGAATCTACGGGGTTTATGGCTTTAGACAGATTTTTTTGAACGTTTTGCAGGGCTTGTTGCTGAATATTTGCCTCAACATTTTCCAGTAGGTCGTTAACTTCCACGCTCCTAGCATTAGTAGCATCTAGCACGTCGTCTTGCTCGGTAAGGCGCGGGCTAGCAGTAGGGGCGTTATTGCCAGCCCCCGCCACAGAGGCAGGGTTAATAATGCGTTGGTTGTAATTGACTGCTTGGTTAGAGGCATCTTGGAGTTGGATTGTAGGGTCTTTTTGTGCCCCGTGTGTGTCCATTATTAAGGCGAGCTGTTTGAGGCTGCCAGGGTTAACATTTTTTAATGGAGTTACTTCTTGTACAACCTCACTTTTTTTAATCAGCTCGACTTGCGATAGGTCCTTGTCCCAGACTCTGACTCTAGGTATTAAAAAATATTGCAACATTGCCACGAAGTAGTTTTCGAAGCTTTGCTCTTGCCGCCTACCAAAGCCAAGCATTATGAAGAAGCCGGTGATTGGCAGTATTAGTAGAAACATCAAAATAATAATTTTATTAAAAAGCACCCACATTAACCCCGCCCACCCCAAACCTATGACGACATATATAAATTGCCGAACAGAAAGTGGCCCTAAAATTTTATCTTCGGCCTCGATGTCTTGAGGTACTTTATACTGGCCCATTAGCCTCCAAAGCTAGTTAGTATGGTCTGGGCATGAAGTTGGTTTGCAGTAGCGGTATCAAAAGCTGCAGTATCGCCAATGTCCGCCGCCGCGTCACCTACCGCTTCCCAGTGTGCGACACCTTGCTGCCCAATATCATTCCAGACTGCTATAGTTTCAGCATCTTTGGGGTGAAGCTGTGGCGTACTAGCCATGGATGCAGCCGCTTGCCAGTTGATTTGCCCCTGATTGGAGGCAGTGCCATCGCCAAATTGAGCAGCTTTATTGGTTGCCTTTGCAACGTTGAGTATAGTGCTAGTACCTAACTGGCCAAGCTCTGTAGCACCTTTGCCCTTGATATCCACCCCGCTAGAGCGCTCCATATAAGAATCGCCGCTGCTTTTTGGTAGTCCACCCGGGACATCCCGATCCCTCCAAGGCGCTCCACCCTTTTCGAATTTTGCGAAGTCGGTTGCACCATCACCCCAGCCAGTTAGCTCTGGTGCCTTGGCATCTAGGTCGCCGATTACGCCAGCGTCGCCAAGCATACCCTTCCATTCGCCAACCCCGCCGCCCGCACCTCTGAAAGCATCCTGGATGCCAGCTATCTCATTACGCCCATCGCCACCGAGCTGGCTGAGCCTTGCAAGCCCGGCTTGGGCATCAGCTTTTGCTATGAGGTCATTTGGGTTGGCAACAGATCTCGCTGTGCTGGCTCTGACTGATTTACCAATCGCCCCTGCATCACCTGAGGCAGCATATTTATTAGCTGCATCAGTCCTGTACTCTGAAAGCATTTTGCCAACACCCTCCCGGGCCTTTTTCTGCCCTCCTAACAATACTGCGAGCTTGCTGTTTGGGTTCCTGGCGACTTCTTCAGTGGCTCTTCTTTTGCCAAAATCGACAGCCTTGTTCTTAGCCATTTGAGTACCTTTTTTTGCAGCACCGGCGCCCGCATTGTGCACCCCGCCGGCCACAGCGCCCATCATGCCACCTGCAAGCGCACTCATCCCTTGGGTTGTCCACTTCAGAGTCTTGGGTATTGCCAGCAGAGCGACAATAGGTATGACCATTGCTACCAAAGTAATAGCACCACCCGCAGTACCATCCTCCGGATTAGCTACCAACACCTTAGATAGCAGTATTGATACAGCAAGCATCCCGGTAATTAGAGGGAACATGGCATTGAGTTTTATAAAGTTCTTCCACCAAGTACTAAAGAACTTTTCGGTGCCGGGTAGTACCCAGCTAGCAAAGGCGATTGGTGCGATTAGGATTAGTACATATAGCACTATGTAACGTAAAATTATAAATACAAATGCTACCAGTACCGCAACTAAGGCAACCAGAGCGAGTATTATAATTAGTATCCACCCAACTGACGATATTAATACGGTAGCCCCAACCCCAGTGATAACCATCGCGGTAGCCAACTCGGCTTGCAGACCAACGCCACCGCTGCCAGTCGACAACTCAAGCTTGGTGCCAGGCGCAGCGTTCCCTAGCGCAAATATCATATTGGGTACGATTGTGCCAAGCAGATTGAAGAAGTCTATGATAACTCCACATATTAAGTACGAAAATTGAGTCAAAATTACCGCCGCAATGAATTTGGGCAGAGTCTTTTTGATGGTGTAGTTATCAAGCCCGAGCGGCAAACTACTGGCGAATATTAGTATTAAAAAGACTATTATATAAAAAAAGTTGGCAATTGCCACCATATTGCCCACGATTGACTGGAATACAGTCACGCCCCCATTCCCGCTTTTAAGGGGCTGAATTGTCAGGAAGTCTATCAGCAAGCCCTCTCGCCCGCCGCTTGCCCCCTCCCCGCCTATTAGGTTTTTAATGGCTGCGGTTACGGCATCGTAGATTGGGCAGGTTATAAAATCAAGCGGGGCATTGCCATCGCACGAATTAATAGTGTTGGGGTGCGTTTCGGCAAGTTGCTTAAGCCTTTCTTTAAATGCATCAGTATCTAGCCCTTTTCCGGTGTATTGACCATCGTCTTGTATTTTGCAATTCGTTGTTAGAGTTAAGCCGCACATAATACCATTATCTGATGGGTCGTCAGCCTGCCCCACATCTCGTAAACTGATCATATTATCGCCATGACCCTTCGCATCCCAATCGGTGCCACCATTATCAGCCAGAAATCCCCACTCCAAGTCTTCAGGGATACGAATATACTTTGCACTTCTGTCATCTTTACCGTCGCCTGCGTAAAAGATTGGGTATTTATTGGTGAAACTCAGGAATGGATCAAAAAAGTAATCCTCAGAGTATCTCTCCGCCGCATTACACTCAATCTTGCCTGCGTTCGTCCATTTACACCAACTAAACTCTCCGAAGGCGTAGGCCCTGTGGTGGCTATTTACTAATAAAAACCCAAAAACGAGGGCTAAGATAAAGACTGAGGCTAGGGTTAGTTTTTTAAACATAAGATATTTGTAATTATAAAGCCCTTCTTATAAAATCACAAATCATAAAAGTGGTATACGGATATGGTAGAATACGAATATGAAGCTTAAGAGTATTTTATTAGTTGTGGCACTGCTAGCGACGCTGGCGGTAATTCTTGCGCCCTTGCCCGCCAAAGCCGTCGAGTGTGGTTTTTTGCCACAGGAGATCTGCGATTCGGTTGTTAATAACCCCGACAAGACAGGAGCAGGCGCTGTCACTCCCCTCGTTGATTATATTGTCAATATTGTGACGGGTATTTTTGTAGCTGCAGTTATTTTGGTCATTGTTATTTCTGGGGTCCAAATGTCTGCCTCTGCTGGCAACCCAGAAGTTATCAAAAG
>CALRDO010000005.1 GCA_943354915.1 Patescibacteria group bacterium UBA4664 | reverse complement strand
GCCCTGATTGCTAGCGCTTCAGGGCTTCAGACAATTCTTAAATACAAATTAGTCCGCTAGTCTGTTGCTTTCTTGGAGCTCGATGTCGGTGTAAGGCAGACAACAGAAGGCAGAGGGCAGACAACAGAAGGCAGAGGGCAGACAACAGAAGGCAGAGGGCAGACAACAGAAGGCAGAAGGCAGAGGGTAGATACAGCAAAAGTGGTAATTAAATGGTGAATTAAAATAAAATAATACTAGCCTAAGGCATCTAGAGACCTTAAAACACCAGATCTCGAGGGTCAACAGAAGGCAGAGGACAGAGAGCAGAAGGCAGAGGACAGAGAGCAGAAGGCAGAGGGCACTAGCATAATCACTATAAATATGTTATAATTTGTTCTTATGGGGCTGACAAGCTTCGACGTTGAATCTTGAAATATGATTGCGAGTCGGTTTGAGAATACACGTTAGCTGTTCTCAAAAAACTACAAATGCAAAATCTTTTGTATCGCGAATTAGTAATGCTTTTGCACCAAAGTTCGCACCAGCTTTTGCTTAATTGTCATTAGCCGTCGATCCTCTGACACCTGATAGCAGGTCATCGGCGTCATTTATCAGGTTGCAACAACATTTTTTGCTAGATGTTGAATAAGACTACAATTAGCAAACAAGTGCTTTAGCCGTTTGGGTTGGTTTTTATGGCCAGGGAGCTTGTTAAACAAATTCAGGCCAACTACACTCGTAGATATCATGTTATAAAAGTTTAGCGGACGTGGGTGCGATTCCCACCAGCTCCACCAAAAAAAGACCAACAGCTCGCAAAGGGCTGGATGGTCTTTTTTTGATAGTTATTAATCTGTAGGGGCGTGTAGGTAAAAGGTTCTGCTGGCTCTAGATTGCTAGCAATGCCCTAAGAGGCTTAAGTGTGCGTTTACTGATCCCCAAGGTCACGATGGGAGCTATATCAGCCTCAACAGTGCACTGCTGTGCCTTTTAAAGCTATGCGCCAAAGGGCACAGCTAAGCCCAGAATAGCCTGAACTAATTTTTAGTGAACAAAAAAATACTTGAACCAATAAATTATGGGCGAGAATTATTAGAATTTATTTACAAAAAAAACAGGCTAGCTTGGGCCTTGAGCGCTCGCTAACCTGTTATAGGGACTTTGTTTTTGTTTTTGAGTAATTTATGTGTGCAGCACTGATACTATAATAACGCTTATGGCTGGGTGCTGTCAACAACTTTTTAAGACTTTTTTTAATAATCTTTTTGTGATTTTTTACTCAGCGAACTCGCCACCGCGGGCGGCACTATTTTGAGCCAACAATTGGGCGAATTTAATTTGGGCTTTTTTAGTATTTGTATTTTTCCCGCGCCATAGCTTCAATACAGGGTCTTGAACCGCCCTGGAATAGCTGTAGGTAATTGGCCAGGGCTGAGAGCCTGCTACGCCGATAGCATTGAGGTTTTTAGTAGCCTGCTGGGAGGTCTGCCCACCAGATAAGAATACGATACCGGCGACTTCTCTTGGTACGGCTGCATGCAGCACCCGCAAAGTAAGCCCAGCAACTTCCTTGGGTTTACTAATAGCAGTTTCCGTGCCAGCTAGAACCATGCTAGTTTTGAGTATTAAACCTGATAGATCAACTCTTAGGGCTTTTAATTCTTCAAATAATATTTTTAAGACCAACTCCGTAGCTCTGGCTGATTCAGCTATGCTATGTTCGCCGTCGTAGATTAGCTCGGGCTCTACAATAGGTACCATTTTGGCTGATTGCACTATTGAAGCGTAGCGCGCCATAACTACTAGATTAGCCCTAACAACAGCCGGAGAGGGTAAGTCGGAGCCAATAGTAAAAGCACTGCGCCATTTAGTGAAGCGAGCCCCCATCTGGTAATATTCTTGTAGTCGTTCGGATAATCCATCTAATCCTTCGGTTATGGTCTGGGGAGCAAAATTATCCATCTCAACTAAGCCCTTATCGACCTTGATACCTGGGAGTATACCTTGCTTAATTAAGGCTTCTGCAAAGCTTTGTCCGCTATCGGTTTTTTGGCGAATTGTCTCATCGAAAAGTATTACGCCAGAAATGTACAAGCCAACATTGGGCGACATACATAATAATTGACGCCACTGGCGCCTAGATTCCTTTGTGCTAATAATTTTTAGGGCATCAAAACGCTTTGAGCATGTTTTGTCGCTTTCGTCAGCTGCCAAAAGCCCTTTAGGGCTAGCCATTAGCTGCATCGCTAGGGAAGAGAGTGATTGGTTCATATATCAAGCATAAGCTGATTAGGGGTTTCTTGCAAGATTTTTAGCCTAAAGGCTTAAATACTACTACATATATAATGTGTGTTAGCATTTTATATATGTGCATTATTAGTACTTTTACAGATAGAAAATAAAATATTTTTGAATAAATATTTTATTTATTACCACCATCAAGGCGGGCATCCTTGAGCATTGATTGGCGCTTTTTAGTTTCTCTTTTATCATGTAGCTTTTTGCCACGAGCTAGGGCTATTTCAAGCTTCACGCGGCCCCGTACGAGTCCGATTGCGGTCGGAACCACACTTAAGTGCTCGGCAGTACCACTTTCGATGATTTTTAGTAGTTCTTTTTTGTGTAGCAATAGTTTTCTGTCAGCTTCAGGGTTATATTCGGCAAGATTACTGGCCTGCTTGTAGGGGCTAACATGAGCCTTTACCAGATAAGCTTCGTTGTTTCGGATCGATATGTAGCTACCTTTGAGGGCAATATGCCCAGCCTTGATACTTTTAACCTCGGATCCAGTTAACACTAAACCAGCCTCAAATTTTTCTTTGAGTTCGTAGTCGTGTCGAGCGCGTCTGTTGGTTGCAATAATCTTCATAGCTTAGATTATAGCTCAAATAGGTGCTCTTGGGATATAATGATAAGTAATATGCAACAAAACCCTAAAGCAATTTTCACCAAAAGTTTGACCGCTATCATTACTAATACTTTTAATTCACTTAGTGGATCAGATATCATTCACAGCATTAGCCATTGTGACCCTAAATTTGGGCAGTATAGCACGAATATAGCTTTTATTCTTTCTAAGCTAGAGGGGAAGAGCCCATCAGAAGTAGCGGAAAGTATCGTTGCTGGCCTAGCCCGCGATAAAAACATTAAAAAAGCTGAATTTTTACAGCCTGGGTTTATTAATGTTAGCTTATCAGATAAGATCTGGTTAAATTATGCAGATTCCATTGATGCTAAGTTTGCCACGGCCAAGACCCACAAGGCTCAGTCAATTCAATTAGAGTTTATTTCTGCCAATCCTTCTGGGCCGTTAGTGCTAACTAATGCTTGGCAGGGCTATTACGGAGACATTCTATCCAATATCTATGCATCACAAGGCTATAGAGTTAGCCGTGAATACTACCTTAATGATGGCGGTAACCAAGTAATCGCGCTAGGTAGGGCGGTTCAGCAGGCGCTTGGTGTTAAATTTGATAAAGAGATAGCTACTAACCTGTACAGAGGCGAATATATTGATAATATTGCTGAAGTAATTACAACAAAAATGGGCGCAGTTGATAAGGTTAAGGAATCCGAGCCAGCCGATATTGGCGCTAGAGCTGCTGCCATGATACTGGAAAGCTATATAAAACCAGGTTTAGTTCGCCTTGGAGTAAATTTTGATTCTATCTATTCAGAAAGTAAGCCAGATATTAAGAAGACACTCAACAGGCTTAAAGAGGCCGGCTTAGTTCGTAAAAAAGATGGCGCTATCTGGCTGAAAGGGGCTGATGTTGGGCTTAAGCAAGACGAAGTACTGGTAAGGTCTTACGATAATGGCTATAGCTACTTCCTAAAGGACGTTGCTTACCAGCTTGAGCGCCTAGAAGAGAGAGGCTTTGATAAAACCATTACAATAGTCGGCCCAGACCACCACGGGCAGGCTATTAGGCTTGTGAATACCCTTAGGGCGCTTGGCCTGAGTAGCTTTATAGAGATTTCTACTCAGACCATTAGGCTCATTAAGGATGGCAAGGAGTTTAAAATGAGCAAGCGCAAGGGTAATTATATACTTCTAGATGATTTCCTTGATGAGATCCCTACCGAAGTAGCGCGGTTTTATTTCGCTATGCGCGATACGAATACACATATGGATTTCGATATTGATCTAGTCAAAGAACACTCAGCTAAAAATCCAGTTTATTATTCGCTTTATGCCTACGCTAGGGCCTGCGCCATAGTTAAAAAAGCTCAGGAACAGGGCATTAGCTCATCTAAAAGCTTTGAAGGCTATAATCTTACTAAGGCTGAGCAACATTTATTGTTAGAGCTATCTAAAATAGAGGAGGTATTACAGGAAATTATCGATAGCCATAAGGTTCATCAGTTACTACACCAGACTGTCGCAGTGGCGAAGGCCTTTCACGAATACTATGAGCTCGAGAAAGTGTTAGGGGACGCTAACGCTTCTCAAAAACTTAGGCTTATCGAGCACTTTATGCTTGCTTACCAGTCTCTATTCGCTATTCTTGGCGTTGATTTACTGCAAAAAATGTAGGTTTTTCTCAAATGAGGTGTAGTAAATAAAGCAACTATTTTTCTATCTTGTAAGTGATAATTTTATTATCTGTATTTATAAATAATTGGCTACTACTAGGCTCTATGGTAAAGGCATAAATTGGTGCATTATTTTCTAAGGCATAAAGCCTTACAAAATTAGCCGAATCGGAGGAGGTATTGAGCAACGCCAGCCTATTGGAATCTTTGTTTAGCAATACAAAGTACCCTAACTCGGTATTGAGGTAACTATCTTTAATGTCACCAAAGCTATCTGGCAAATTATTAATATCATAGCTCTGTTCAGAGCCCTGATCGAAGACTTTAATCTTTTTGCCCTCAGTAATAAAGATGTTGCCACTTACAACGAACGAGCTAGCGCCAGATAGACTACCGGCCGATTGATTTTTAAGGAGTCTGGCTTTAGAAGTTAATGTTAAGCCAGCCTTAACATACCTTATGACCTGTGCTTCGCTAGGGCTTAGGAGGTATAAATTATTAAAGTATGTTGCGATATCTATGGCACCATCTGAAGGCGCCGCGAGCTGTTGTAAGCCAGATGGAACAGTATATTGCCATAAGCTGCTTGATCCTAGTGCTACTAGGCCAGTATCTCCGAGGTTGGCAATCGCCTTTGCATTTATTAAATCAGCATTAGTTGCTCTGGATGCGGGAGCTCCCATTAAGGGGTTAATTTCTATAATAGCTCCCGCAGACGCATCTAGCCCATATAAACTATTATTAGCCCAAAGGATATCCCTTAGGCTAGCCTGTGTAATATCAAAACCATTGGCAAGTTTAATCCTAGTTGTGCTTGTTATCTTATCTTCAAGCTTACTTAAGCTACTCTGAGCATCAGAGTATCCCTGTTTTATTTTTTTATTTAGGGCTAACAGGTTAAGTTTTTCCTGGTCTGTCTTACTAATACCAGTTAGTATCTGTTTAGCTCTGTTGATGTTTTCTTGTACGGCTTGTTGGTTATTTTTTTCTAGCGATGCTTCAGCAGCTGTTATGAGGGTAATTGCATCGTCAAGTTGCCTTAGTGCGGGGGTTTGGCTTGAGAATAAAGGAGACCACCAGATAAATCCACCAATGATTATTATAGATATTATTACAACAATAAAAGCTTGTTTAGGCTTAGGGTTAATGTATTTCGACCAGAATTTAGTCCAGCCACTTTTGGATTTAGATAAAATTGACGGTAGGACTTTGGTTTTTGTTTGTGAAGCCGACTTTTTAAGCCCTTCTTTGATTTTTTTGCCACCTTTTTGGCTGGTAGCCTGTAATGATTCTAGGATATGGCTGATTTTTGTTTTAGATTTCTTGGGTAGATTTTCTGGTGTTCTTCGTAGGAGGTCTTTTGGAATTGGTAGTTTTTCGGCCTGCACGATGACCATGCTATAGGGTATATTGGTTGGTAGTTTTAGAGATTTGACTATCTCATTTTTCGAATCCTCAATAGCTTGATAGGCAATAATTTTACCTAGTTCTGGCAAGGTGAAGCTGGTTGATACTGCTTTGCTAGCTAGCAATATGATGTCACCAGTTTGTACTGTGCCTGAGCCAATCTCTTTGAATAATGTTCCAGGGCTTTCCTCGGCAAGGCTAGTAGCCTTGTCTTTACGGAGATGGATCATTGTTGGCTCACCAACGCTTGCAAACAGCATCTTATCAGCCTGGACCGCAACGAGACCTATATTGCACCTGCTTTTTGATTTGCTGATTAGTTCATTGAGGGCTCTTAAGCATATTTTGAACCTGCCATGGAAGCTAACCTGGACACCACTTTCGTAAAAGGCTTTACCGCAACCATCTAAAAATTTGTTAATATTCATCCGGTAGTCATCGGGAAGATTTTCAAATAGTAGGTACAGGTTTCCAAGCTCAGAGTTAGCTAAGGACGTGGGTTCAAACCCAACAGCAAATGATTCAGCTACTATTTTTGCCGAATGCTTAGGGCGGTGATTTACTTGAAGATGTCTTGTAAAAATTTCTTCTGCTCCCATATACCTTAACCTTTAAGTATTATTATACCATCTGAATGTATTAAGGTATGATGTAAGTATTATAAAGAGTGAAATTATGCCAAACACTAAAGCTAGTAAAATCAAATTTACCTCATCTCAGCTAGAGGCAATTGACCATAATGATGGCGCCATTTTAGTTGTGGCAGGGGCAGGTACCGGCAAAACAGCAGTAATAACTAATCGGATAGCTAGATTGATTTTAACCAATAAAGCTAAGGCTGAGGAAGTTCTAGCACTAACATTTACCGAGAAGGCGGCAACCGAAATGCAACAGAGGGTCGATGAGCTACTACCATATGGGTATGTTGATACTCAAATAATGACATTCCATGCCCTAGCCGAGAGGATACTGCAAGAGTTTGCGCTAGATGCTGGTATCAGCCCAGAGTTTCGGATATTAAATGATATTCAGCAGACAATTATCTTGCAAGAGGTAATGTCAACTATTGAATTTAAGTATTATAGCCCACAGTACGACCCATTTGCCTTTATAGGCTCTATTAAGCAGGCTATATCAAGACTTAAAGATGAAGGAATTGATAGTCTAGAGTTTGGTAAGCTGACCCGCAAGTTAGCAGATACTAGTAGCGGCCAAAAAAACGCCCCAATGCTAGATTTAGCTAAAATATACAAACTTTATGCTGAGCTTTGTGCACGCAAAAACAGCTTAGACTTTGGTGATTTATTGATAAAATTACAACATTTGTTAAAAACTCGGCCTGCAGTCAAAAAAGAGCTAAATGAGCGCTATAAGTATGTTTTAGTTGATGAATTCCAGGACACTAATGCTATCCAAATGGGGATTATAAGCGAGCTACTCACTGAACTTGAGAATATTATGGTGGTGGGTGATGATGACCAGGCAATTTATCGCTTTAGAGGTGCATCCGTTCAAAATATCTTAAATTTTAAAAGCAAATTCCCCAAAAGTAAGCTGGTTGTACTAAAGGATAATTTTAGGAGTGGCCAGTTAATATTGGATGCTGGATATGGTTTGATTCAACATAATAATCCAGATAGACTCGAAATCGCTCAGAATATTAATAAACAATTAATTGCCAATAATTGTCCAAAGGCAACCGTGGGCGTTGAACATTATCAACATAAGCTGAGTGAGGTTGACGGCGTGGTAGAAGCGATAGATCGCCTGGGGGGTGGGCATGTAGAGCACAATGATATTGCAATTTTACTACGCAAGAATAGTCAAATTAAACCTTATATTTTGGCGTTACAGAAAAAAAAGATAGCATACTATGTCCATCAAGATGTGGAGCTATTTGACCAAAAAAGTGTAAAAATGTTGGTCGTACTTGCCAAGTCAATCACCGATCCGCTAGATTCCTCGGCGCTTTTTCAGCTACTCATTAGTGGGTTTTTTAAAGATCACGATAAACACCAAATAACAATAATATCCTCGCTGGCCCACAAGCAAAATAAAAACTTTTTTGATGCCTTAAATGAAGAATCTGATCAGCCCTGGATTGAGCAGGCTATAGCTGATATTAGTTTATATCGAGAGATGCTCTCGGACTATACGGCCGGAGAGTTACTATTTGTTGCTATCAAGGCTAATGGGTTCTTAAAGAACCTGCTTGATGAAGCCGGCGATTCGATCCAGTCAGCCCTGTCAGTTCAGTATATGACTGATTTTTTTAAACTTGTAAAACAATTTGAGTTAGCTTCTACCGATACTAGTCTGGTAGAATTTTGTAAGTATTTAGATGAAATTAAGTTTTCATCGGCCGATGTTATGAGTGATATATCTCCTCTTGATACGTCTGGTGTGCAGATTATGACAGTCCATAAGGCAAAAGGGCTAGAATTTGATTATGTTTTTATCCCAGAGCTTGTAGAGCAAAGCTTCCCAACTTATAGAAGGCGCGAGGACATTAAGTTTCCAAAAGAAGTTTTAGTACTCGGGGAGGGAGATCACTATCAAGAGGAGCGTAGACTCTTTTATGTTGCCCTAACTAGAGCGCGAATGGGTGTATTTTTGAGCTATGCAGTTGATTGGGGCGGCAAGAGACCAAGAAAGCCGTCGAGGTTTATCGGTGAAGCCTTAGGTAGCGATTGGTCGGCTAAAACAACCAGAGTAGAAGATCAGCGTAGTATGGCCGAGCTAATTAGTTCTTTTGAGCCAGTCATTAAAACTGCCAATCAAGATAGTTTGCTAGCTAGGCTCTACAGGGGCGATTGGCTGTATCTAACAAGTAGCCAGGTAGCCGATTATTTGCGTTCTCCAAAGGAGTTTTGGCTTTTTCATATCCTACAATTACCAAAAGGTCCTTTTCACGCACTTATTTATGGCTCAAGCATACATGCCGCCTTAGAGCATTTTTATAAATTTAAGCTGAAGGGTAGATCGATTTCACAGCGAGAAGTCCTAGAGGTCTATAAGAGTGCCTGGCGTAGCGAAGGTTTTGTTTCGATAGAGCATGAACAGGCCTTATTTAATACTGGGGTCAAGGCGCTCAACAAATACATCAAGAGCTACCATGGCGACAGATTAAAGCCAGTTGCAATCGAACAACCCTTTGAGCTTCAGCTGCCGGCCCTGAAGACTGTTATATCAGGTAGGTATGATATTGTCTTAAGCTCTAAGGATGGAGTAGAGATAAGAGATTTTAAAACATCGAGAGTCAAAGATCAAAAAGTAGCCGATACGGCCGCTAAAGTTAGTATTCAGCTAGGTATTTATGCTCTTTCGTGGGAAAAATTACAACAAAGTCCAGTATCAGCAACTAGTTTAGAGTATATTGAAGACCTAATAGTCGGTAAAAATACTAAAATTAATCATCAGAAAACCCTAGAGCTAATTACCCAGGCGGTAGAGGGGATAAAAGCAATGAAATTTAGTGATAAGGGGAATAGTAAGCTTGATTTTAATAAATTACTAACATGAAAATAGATTCTTATCGCAACCAAAACTGGCTAGAGAGTCTTTTAAGCTATGTTTGGGGGGCTCATTTTAGCGATATTGCCCGGTCTAATCAAATTAAGATTATTTTTGGCAAAAAAGCTAAAAGAAGGCTGGGCTCTATCGGCCTTGATAGTAATGATCCAAGCATCTCAATTATTAGGATAAATCCTATCTTTCAGGATATGGAAGTGCCTCAATTTGTAGTTGTAGCCACGATAGTGCACGAGATGACTCACTATGCTCATGGATTTAATTCTCCCTTGCAGCAAAAACAGCAACACCCCCATAGGGGAGGCGTTATAAAGCAGGAATTTGCTGAGCGCGGTTTAGAATATATGTACCTAGAGCAGCAAACCTGGCTTAAGGAGAATTGGCCGAGAATACTTGATAAGTATTTTGCTCCTACCACGCATCGTAGCAGTACTAGGAGCGTTAAGGTTATATTGCCATGGTGGATGCCTAGATTATAACGTACAAAAAGAGTAATATATTAACCATGAGCACTATCGGGACTAGCAGGAATGTTAATAGACGCAACAATCACCTCAAATTGACTGCTGGTAGCAACAAATTGGCAAACAGACCCTCTAAGGCTAAGCTAATGGTTACAGCTCGCAAGCTAAACCGTACAAAAACCCGTCGCTTTGTTTTATATGGGCTGGGATGTGTTGTTTTGATGCAAATATTGAGGTATTTAAGCAATGAAGTTATATTTGCGGGCCCTACGACTCCAGGCGGCATAGGTTTTTTATTATTCTTTTATATTCAAACGGGCCTAATGTTGGCTTTTTTAGGTTTTTTGATAGCTGCAGCTATCACATACCTAAGGTCTTTAGGGGTTGAATAATAGCACATATTACTAGTGCTAAAGCATTGAGTATATGTATTTAATGGCTGTTTTTAAGCTATAAAGTAGCTTAGGATAGGTATAAAATATAAATCTATCTAATGAAGTAATATATTGTTCAAAGTGGGTAATAGATAGTAGTTACCATTGGTGCCCGGGAGTTATTACGAGCAGCCGTTTTTATTAATAAATTAAGGGTGCTATACTAATTAAAAGGAGATGTGCTTAATGAATACGGTATTGATAGTTATATCCAGCTTCGTTCTACTTGCCTTATTGATAGTTATATACCTGTTAATAAACAAAAAGCCCGATACCAGCTCTGATTTGCTTGGCATGTTAAAGCAAGACCTTCAGGGTATTCAACAGCTTATTAACCAATCGCAGTCTCACCTGAACGATAGGATAGATAAAAACAACTCTGCTATGCAGGCCAGCGTTCAAAAACAGATGAGCGAATCATCTAAGCTTATTATTGATGTCACCGAACGGCTCACGAAGCTAGACGAGACCAATAAAAGAGTTGTTGATGTCGCAGATGAGTTAAAAACTCTCCAAAATGTTTTGCAGAACCCTAAACAGAGAGGCGTATTAGGAGAATATTACCTGCAAACCGTACTGGACAATGTTTTGCCATCTAGTTGCTATAAATTACAGTATAAATTTAAGAATGGCGATATGGTAGATGCGGTAATCTTGCTAGAAAAAGACAAAATCTTGCCAATAGATTCAAAATTTAGCTTAGAAAACTACAATCGTTTGGTAGAAGCGAAGGATAAGGCTCAAAAAGAAGTCCTTATTAAGAAGTTTAAGCAAGATCTCAAGGCCCGTATTGATGAAACCAGCAAGTATATTAGACCCAGCGAGAACACTATGGATTTTGCTTTTATGTTTATCCCATCGGAGGCAATTTATAATGATCTCTTGACGAATAAGATTGGTACCGCCGATACCGCCTCAAGGGACCTCATTGAGTATGCCTTTCAAGACAAAAAGGTAATTATCGTTAGTCCCACGACCTTCATGGCTTATTTGCAGACAGTACTGCAAGGATTAAGGAGTCTCCAGATAGAGGACCAAGCTAAAGAAATTCAAAAGAGAGTTGGCATGCTCGGACGTCATATTAAGAGCTATGAAGGATTTATGCATAAGCTTGGTGGCTCGCTTTCGACCACTGTTAATCATTACAATAATGCTCATAAGGAACTCAAAAAAGTCGATAAAGATGTCGTTAATATCGCAGGCACTCAGGACGCCGTAGAGCCAGCTTTCATTGATAGGCCCAATAGCGATGATTAGTAAGCTGTTCGGTGTATAATAAAACTATGAAAACTGTATTATCAGGCTTAAAACCAACTGGGGAGATGACCATTGGCAACTATTTAGGGGCAATGAAGCATTGGCCGCTCAATCAGGGGGATAATAGAAGCATCTTCTTTGTGCCTAATACGCATGCCCTAACAGCTAGACAGGACCCGGCTGAGCTTAAAAAAAGGACTTTAGACCTGGTAGCTTGGCTCTTAGCGGTAGGGGTTGACCCAGATAAATCAATTATATTGGTGCAATCCATGGTACCCGCCCACGCTGAGCTGTTTTGGATACTTGATAACTTTGTGACGATGGGAGAGCTCCATCGAATGACGCAATTCAAGGATAAGACTAAAAAAACTTCTTCGGAGGGCCAATTGGTTGGGTTTTTTAACTATCCTGTGCTGATGGCAGCTGATATATTACTTTATGACACTAATGAAGTCCCGGTTGGCGACGACCAGGCTCAACATGTTGAGTTAGCCAGGAATATTGCTACTCGCTTTAATAATATCTATGGAGAAACATTTATTTTGCCTAAAGCCGTAGTACCTAGCCATGGCGCAAGGGTAAAAAGGCTAGATGATCCCCGCTATAAGATGAGTAAAAGCGATCGCCCAGACAGTTATGTGGCGCTCGGCGAGAACGCCGAATCAGTAGTTAAGAAATTCAAGAGGGCAGTGACAGATTCAGATACTACAATCATTTATGATCCAAAAAATAAGCCAGCTATAGCTAACCTGATAGAGATATACGCTGGCTTTGCTGATGTTGACATTGCTAAAGTAGAAAAAATCTTTGCCGCTAAGGGCTATGGCGAGTTTAAGCAGGCACTGGGCGAGCTTGTAGCTCAAAAATTAGCCACACTTCAGTTGGAATTTGAAAAGTATCGATCAAATGAAGAGAAATTAATGAGTATTATTGAGCAGGGGAACACCAGGGCTAGCCAAATAGCCAATAAAAAACTTGCCGAAGTAAAGATAAAAGTAGGCTTGTTGTAAAAATTATAACACTATATTCCAGGTGTACACTTAAATAGAGCAGCAATACTCTTGACATAAGCATAAGTATAATGCTATACTAGAGCTATTCTAGTTCATTAAAAACAAAAAATAAAAATTATGCCATACAATAAACCACCGTAAGGGATGACCTGTACTCTTAAAGGATCATCATACATCAATTGACGGTAAGGAATCTCTGGCTACAAAAAGCAACCCCCTTGTTTTTTGTACCAGAACTTCCTTACTGTCGTAGAGTCTGCCTGTTTGCAGTCATTATGCTCTAGGGGGAAACAGCTTATACTCGAAGGAACCTGGCCGGAATTATATCTTTTAGGTCTAAAAGGTAGAACTCCGGTCAAGTACCGTACCGATGGTTGGGAAGCGTCAGTCGCAACTCGTCGTACCTAAAATTAAATGAACTGCGACTGCAACCTTTCAATGGACCTTAGCTCCCAGTTAGGGTCCCAATCCGGGCCGATACATGCCAATCTTGTTTCTAAACATTTAAGGGCATTTGCATCGGCCCGTAACCATTTCTAATTAGTCAAAATATGATCTAAAACACCTGCCACCCAGGTGTTTTTTATTTGTGCACGGATAAAAGGTCGTTAAAGACAAAAACAGGGCATAGAACTCATAAATAGTCATAAATACGCAGCAAGGGGTACAAGCGCCCAATATTAGTAGTTATATAGTAATAATTACAACAAAGCTCTTATTTAAGCTAAATAGCAACTAAATTGTTATCCACAAGCAATACTCTTCTCAAATTGGCAGTATGATGGCTAGTAATCCGTGGGGCAATACATAATAATTTAGTACTCATTATTTATTGATAAATAAAGTGTTCAGTAGGGTACCTATGTATGTCTATAAAATTAATGTATTCAATGTAGTTATTTTATTATTCATTTATTATTAGTATTGCCCGGTACCCTGTACTATAAAAACCAGCTGTGCGATAATTGTTATATCTTATGAAGAAGTATCGTAAAGCTTATCTAGTGGCTATCATGCTGATTTTTCTATTGTCTGCCGTGCTATTTGTGTTTTCCTTGTTTACCACTAATCCCTCTAGGCTCGGCCCAGCAGGCGTAACATTTTGGTTTATTAATTTACTACTGATGCTCTCGTCGCTCATAACAATTATTTTCTATAAAATACGTTCTAGAAAATCTAGCAATAAAGATAATTTGATGGCTATACTTAGAGGTAGCCTGCGAACAGGTTTGCTAATAGGGTTTAGTAGCTCTCTCTTACTAGCCCTATCTAGTTTGCGCGCACTAAGCTGGCGGGATATAATGCTCCTTTTACTAATTGTAGTATTAGTTGAAGTGTTTTTTCTTACTAGAAAGGGTAATATTTAAATCTAATGATCAAGTCAGCCAGCATTATTGGTGAGATTAAAAGTAGCTCACTTAAGCTAAAAAATAAGAAGGATCTTGTTCTTTTACGATCAAAATATCTCGGCAAGAAAAGCTTATTGGCTAGTGCAATGGCCGATTTAGCTCAGCTCAAGGGGGCCCAAAGGGCTAAACTGGGGCGGGAACTAAATAGCCTAAAGGAGTCGATAGAAGCTGTGCTAGCTTCTGCGCAAACCAGGCTCGAAGACTTAGAGAACCAAACTCAATATCAACCATTCGATATTAGTAGCCCCGGGAAAAGTTTATCTAGCGAGTCAAGGGTTGGACACTTGCACCCAGTTAGCTTAGTGCTAAAGGAAACTTATCAGATATTTACAGAATTAGGCTTTGCTATTGTTGATAGCCCAGAAATCGAGTCGGACTGGTTTAATTTTGAAGCCTTGAATATGCCTGCAACGCACCCGGCAAGAGAGATGCAAGACACGTTTTATATTAAAAATAGCAATCAAAAATTTTTACCAAGAACCCATACTTCAGGAATGCAGGTTAGGTTTATGCTAGAAAATAAACCACCGTTTAAGATTATTGTCCCGGGTAAAGTCTTTAGAAGTGAAAACGAGGACGCTACACACTCCTGGTCATTTAACCAGGTAGAGGGCTTGGTGGTTGGGAAAGGAGTGAGTATGGCAAACCTTAAAGGAGCCCTATTGCAAATTGTTAAACGGCAGCTCGGCAAGGAAACAGAAATAAGATTCAGGCCTAGCTATTTTCCATATACTGAGCCATCCGTAGAGTTAGATGCTAAATATAATGGCAAGTGGCTAGAGCTGGGCGGAGCCGGTATGGTGCACCCAGATGTTTTAAAAAAGGGAGGCATTGATACAGAACAATATAGTGGGTTTGCTTTTGGGTGGGGAGTGGAGAGGATCGCAGTAATAAAGTATAATATTGATGATCTTCGTCAGCTTTGGAGACCAAAAATAGAATTTTTGGAGCAATTTTAAATGAAAATTAGTACTAAATTAACTAATTCATATCTTAAAAAAAGATTAAGTACCGAAGCTATGGCCGAGGCATTAGAATTGACAGAAGTAGAAGTTGAAGAAATACTGTATGCGAAAAAACTTGATGCAAAAATAATTGTCGCCAGAGTCCTCGAGGTTACTTTGCACCCTAATGCCAATAAGCTCAAAATTGCTAAAGTTGACACCGGCATAGGCGTGGTTAGTGTCGTTTGCGGCGCCACGAATATTGAAGCTAATATTATAGTTGCACTAGCACAGGTAGGCACAATCCTGCCTAGTGGGGATGAAATAAAGGAAGTAGAAATTAGAGGGGAGAGGTCACATGGGATGCTATGCTCGGAATTAGAAATGGGGTGGGGCGAAGACCATAGCGGCATAGTAGTGCTCCCCCCTAGCCTACCGCTTGGGCAACCATTGTGCGACATCGATAAAATTAGCGATGTGATAGACATTAAGACCCCCTCGAACCGCTGGGACTACCTCTCTTACATCGGTCTAGCCCGTGAAATTTCAGCTACTCAATCTGATAATAGTCTTATTGAACCTGATATCGCTAAAATAACATATCAGGACAGAGAAGTGGCAAAAGTCAAGCAAAGCGGGCAGTGCCATGCTTTTTATTTAACTAAGCTAAGGGTAAGCCCAGACGCACCTAGCCCTCCATGGCTTGTGGATAACTTACAATCGGCAGGCTTAAGAACAATTAATGCTGTTGTGGACATTACAAACTTTGTGATGCTTGAGTATGGGCAGCCTGCTCATGCCTATGATGCCAGTAAGATTTCTGGAGATTTTGGTGTACGCTTTGCGAGGCCTGGTGAAGCACTCACGACCCTAGAGGGCAAGCTTATCAATCTTAGTAGCCAGGATTTAGTGGTTGTGGATAACTCTGGCCCCATCGGATTAGCAGGTGTTATTGGTGGTCAAAATACCGCGACCAGTAGCGACACGTCAGAAATTTGGATTGAGGTCGCCAATTTTGATAAAACTACCATTAGAAAATCAGCTTTACGCCACGGCATTAGAACTGAGGCATCATCACGGTTCGAACGAGGCCTCCCTCTTCCCCTCCCAGATTTTGCAACCAGAAGAATTATTGGTTTACTGCAGTCTATTTGTAATGCTGAAGTTATTGACTCCCCTACCCGCCAGGTCGAGCTGGAATATAATTCTTTTAAATTAGGTATGCGAATAAGAAAAGCCGAGAAGGTCTTAGGCTTTAAGCTAGATGAGAAAGAAGTTATCCAGATATTTGCTAAGCGCGGTTTTAAGCCGGTACATTTTTCACTGACCAAGTCGGTTAAGGCTTTAGGCAGTAAGCTAGAACCTAGTGCTGGTGCAGAAGTATTGAGCCAGCTATTTGCGAGCGCCGGGATATTGATAGGAGCTAGTTTAAAAGATCAAATTAAGTCAGGTATGGAAGTCCCCGATATTAGCTTAAAGCCTGGCGATGTTCTATTTTTATCCTCTGGAGAGCCCAAAGCCAAGCTGGTGCCAGCCGGCGCTGGTATTTTTATTGGGAAAAACAGAGTAATGAATTTAACTGGCAAGACCTCCATTGTGCCAGTAACTAAATATACTAAATCAAAATTATTTCTTGGCGGAAGAAGATATTTAGAGAATTTTAACCACATCATATCTGTTGAAGTACCATGGTGGAGAAATGATATCTCAATAGAGTCAGATTTATTTGAGGAAGTTGCTAAGTCTCTAGGCTACGCAGTGATGCCTGCGACTTTGCCTGAAATCCAAAACTCTAATACCACCGACCATCAGCTACTCCCCTCCCTAATGGTGATTAGAGAAAAGCTCTCGGCATTAGGGCTCGTTGAAGTCATGACCTATTCATTTGTGTCGAAGTTTGATGTAGACAATATTAGCGGCGATAGTGCTAAAAACCTTCAAATCGAAAACCCGCTTAGTAGTGAGCAAGACTTCTTACGCACCAACCTTATTAGTAGCCACTTGAGGGTAGTTAGTACAAACCAAACTAGTAGCCATGATGGCATTTTTGAAATCAGCCGTGTTTATGAGCAGTCACAGCCATCTCCAAAAGAGAAGTGGGTACTGACCGTGAGCATTTGGCATGGGCATAGTTTAGCTAGAATTAAGGGAGTACTAGACAACCTGTTTGGCTGGCAGCGACAGGAGTTGGTGGTAGCTCGCATAGTCAGTAAGCTATACATCCCAAATCGAAGTGGATCAATTTTGCCGAGGCTAGGGGAATTCGGGCAACTCTCCCCTGCTACCTTAAGGCAATACGAAATTGATACCGAGGTATCAATGATGAGTATTGAAATCCAAAAAATTATAGAATCGAAGACCGAACCAATAGCTCTTCCCCGCCCAACTTATCAAATAATCTATCGGGACTTAACAATAGAATTAGCTGATATAACTATCTATCAGAGCATTAGTAAGCTTTTGGTAAATAAGTTTTATTCGGTGCAGTATAAGGTAGAATTCCAAAATGATGAACTAAAAAAGAGTTCAAAAAAGCGCTTAACAATAACAATTGGTATCGACTTGGGGCCCAACCCAACATCAGCACAAATAAATGAAAAAATAAGCCTAGCCACTAAGCTTATCCGCTCAAAAATAAAAGCTCGAGTATTATAGCCAATAACGGGCAAAATTGTTTATAATATAGATAGCATGGGCAATAAACCTCACTCGCATTTTTTAAGCTTACCGCCAATACTCTCTAGAAGTGGTCAAAAACCCTCTATGGTATCTAGAATTTGGTTCATACTGGTAGGCACTGTAATTGCATTTGTACTGATGAATTTATTGGTTAGTGTTTTTACACTTGGGGTAATTTTCCCCGGCGTATCGGTTTCTGGCACTGACCTGAGCTTTAAGACCCAAAACGAAGCCCGGAAGATATTAGCTGGTATGCAAAAGGAAAGAGAATTTACCGTAGAGGTTGGTGACCATAAATTTTCTGTTACAGGTAGCGACCTGGGAGCCAGGTATGAGTTAGATGAGACCCTCAAGCTTGCCTATGATGTTGGGCATTCTAGCCCCATAGCGCTACTAGGTTTTTTTGATGCCGATAAAAGGGGACAGCTAGGGTATGCCTATAGTATTAATCGAGATGAGCTTAAAAAATTTACCACTAAGGTAGTGTCGGTGGTGGGGGTCGACCCTGTTAATGCCACATTGAAGGCAGTTGAAGGACGCCTAGAGGTAGTCCCCGATACGGATGGCTTTAGGGTCGATCAGAATTTATTAACCTCTATCATTAGCAGTTCAATTGCAGACGGCAAAGATCGTAACCTTAAGCTCGAACCGGTCTTAATTAAGGCGCCGTTTTTAGCTAGCGATATAGCTAGCTCCAAGCAGTCGGCAGAGGAGATATTATCACGCACTGCTGTGCTAAATTATGAAGGTCGGCAGTTTGTACCAGACAAGACCGCAATGGGGCATTGGTTAGTATTTAGCCATGCTGTTAGCCCAGATGGCAAGGTTACCCTCGCGGTTGATCTCTCGCGGGAGCAGGTTAAGGGCTATCTGCAGTCGGTCGCCAACCAAGTAGATGTTGCTCCTAGAAATAAGAAGGTTAATATTCGTAACGGGGCAAGTTCAGTCGAGCAAGAAGGCCAAAACGGCACAGTAATTATTCAAGATGCTGCCGTTGATGAAATCATTAGTAACATTAAAACCAATAGCGTCTCAATTAATCTGCAGTCACAGCCGGTTCCTTTTCAGACCGAGACGAACCGATCTGTTAGCCTGGACTATGGTCGATATATAGAGATTAACCTGTCAAGCCAGACACTTTGGGCTTACCAGGATAATCAAGCAATCTTTTCTACGGCTATAACTAGCGGAGCTACTGGAGCAGGCTTCCCTACGGTAACTGGTTTATTTAGTATTTATGCTAAAGAAACCAGCCGCTATCTTAACGGCCGGCCATATGGATGGGATTACAATGTCTATGTTGATTATTGGATGCCATTTTATGCAGGCTACGGCTTGCACGACGCCGACTGGCGGAGTAGTTTTGGCGGGCAAGACTATTATTACGGGGGGAGTCATGGTTGCGTCAATATGCCTAAGAGTTCAGCCGCCTTCTTATTTGGCTGGGCTGATATCGGCACGCCAGTTTGGATCCACTATTAGCTGTGCTCTAGTGGCTAGCAAGCATAACTGCTATAATTATTGCTATGAAGCCAGATGAGCAAAAGACTGGTTCTGTTGAGTCTACTAATAGTGTGGAGGGGATTAATGTTGAGAAAAATACCAAGAATATACCGCCGAAATCTGAAATTATAAGCCCAGTATCACCCTCGCCAGGCCTGACCCATAACACGCAGTTAGCCGAACCACTCGGTAGTGCCCAGCATTTAGAGCGACCAGCCCAAACCCCACAAGATGGTAGTAATAATTTTGAGAATCAACTCGCCCAGCTACCAGCCGAGGATTCGGGCTCAATCGAAAAGGAGTGGGTTACTAAGGCCAATGAGATTGTTGCAAAAACCAATAATGACCCATATTTTGAGGACGAGGCTCAACATAGTTTAAGTCGGGCATATTTGAAAAAAAGATTTAATTTGGATATCGAGTAATATCAAATGGATAATTTCTTGTTAATCATTATTTTAATAGCAGTAGCATTGATGGTTTTTATTGTGATGGCAGTTATTTTAATCCTAAAAAGTTCCCGTAAATCTAAGGCAGTCGAGAGAAGCCTAAAATTAGTTCCGCTACTAATTAAAATTCCCCCTAGGGAAGCAACTAAGGATGGCAGAGATGGCCACGAACAAATTCAAACAAATATCGCTAAGGCCGAGGGAGTTTACAGGTTATTATCTGGGATAGCGGCTAAACATTCTAAGGTCCATGGCCAGCGTTATGTGGGCTTTGAGATTGTAGCAAAAGCCAAGCAGATATTTTTTTATGTAGCTGTGCCGGTGAGTTTATTGGAGCCGATTAAAAAAGCACTTGCTTCGGGTTATCCCGGCATTCAAATTGAACAAAAAGAGGAAGTTAATTTCTTTTCTAAAGAATCAAAAATAAGCGGCGTGGCAGGTGGAGAATTTGAACTCAAAAAATCTAGCTACTACCCTATTCAAAATTATCAAATGAGCGAACAAGATGCCTTGTCGGGCATACTATCGGGCCTCTCTAATTTAAACGATACCGATGGCGCAGCTATCCAGATACTAATTAGGCCGGCTAGCCCTAAGTGGCTGAAGACGTCTAGGGCAGCTGCTAAGCGAATTTTGGACCCTGATAAAAAAGAAGGGAGCGAGAAGATTATCGGCATAGCAGGGGAAGTCGCTAAGGCACCATTTAAGGGTACTAAATCAGAAGAGGCTCAACCCAAGAGTGACAAACAGCCCAATATGCTTGAGCAAAAAGAAATTGAACTGTTAGAAGAAAAGTCAAAATATCCCGTATTTGAGACTCTTATGAGGGTGGTCGCAAGCTCCGATGAGCTCATAGCCGCAGAGGGTATAGTTGACAGTATTAAGCTGGGTTTTGCCCAGATGACACTAAATAACTCTAACTCATTTGAATTTAAGAAGGCCGATAATGTCGAGGAATTGGCAACTAATTTTATATTTAGGTATTTTCCTGCCAACAAAAATAGGCTTGTTTTAAATACAGTTGAGCTAGCTACGGTATTCCATTTACCAAGTGAAACAATCGAAATGTCTGCCCAGGTTGAAAGAACTGGCATGAAGGAGGCAGCAGCACCTGCGGCCATTAGCGAAACGGGTATAATTTTGGGGACAAACATCTATCAGGGCAAGGAAGAGATTATTAGACTCTCCGATGATGATCGCCGAAGGCATTTATATATTATTGGCCAAACCGGCACGGGTAAATCGGTTTTTTTGGAGAATTGTATTGTTCAAGATATGTATGCTGGCAAGGGCGTGGCTTTTATCGATCCGCACGGCGATACGGCTGAGAAACTGATGGCTAAGGTTCCACCAGAGAGAGTCAAGGATGTTATCTATTTTAATCCTGGTGATACTGAGAATCCGATGGGCTGGAATATTATGGAATTTGACCCTGCCCATCCAGAACAAAAAGATTTCTTAGTACAGGAAGCAATATCAATGTTATATAAAATTTATGACCCCAACCGGCAAGGTTTTATGGGACCAAGGTTTGAAGCCTGGTTTAGGAATGCGGCCTTAACTGTCATGGCCGATCCAGAAGGCGGTACTTTCATTGAAATCCCAAAAGTTTTTACGGATGATAATTATTTAAAGAAAAAATTCAAGCATGTTAAAGACCCCATTATTCAGGATTTCTGGACAGGCGAAATGGCTCAGACCGACCAGCATTCAAAGTCAGAAATGCTCGGCTGGTTCGTATCGAAGTTTGGTGCTTTTGCCAATAATGAAGTAATGCGTAATATCGTTGGTCAAAAAAAATCAGCCTTTGACCTACGTGATATTATGGACGATGGTAAAATTTTATTTGTTAATTTATCGAAGGGGCTGCTCGGGGATATTAATTCACAACTATTAGGGATTATTTTTATAATCAAATTCCAAATAGCCGCAATGAGTAGAGCTGATACCCCCGAGGACCAGCGCCGAGACTTTAGTTTATACATCGATGAGTTCCAAAATTATTCAACCGACTCTATCGCTACGATATTGTCAGAAGCCCGTAAATACCGCTTAAGCCTAATTATGGCCAACCAGTTTATTTCTCAGCTAGACGAAAAGGTTAGGGATTCGGTATTTGGGAATGTTGGTTCAATAATTAGTTTTAGAGTAGGGCCAGATGATGCCGAATATCTTGTAAAACAATTTGCTCCTTCGTTTGATGAATCTGACTTAGTTAATATCCAGAACCATTATGCTGCTACTAAGATTATTATTGGCGGAGTGCCATCTACGCCCTTTTCATTAAAAGAAATCATGCCACCACTGGGGGTACCTAGGCCAGAGGAGTTTGCAAAAATGGTGGAGTTAAGTAGAGCTAACTACGCCAGGCCAAAACAGGAAGTCAGCCAGGCCATTAAAGACGCTCTAGGCTTGTAGGCTTAGCTGTTTTGAGTACCCATACAGCTATAAATAGATTGATTAGAGGTTGCTAATCCCTTATAATATATACATACACAAGCCTTATAGGGGCTTATTAATGGCCGATATTAATAGAGGGGATTAGGATATTTTATGGCTGAAAAAAAGCAACAATACAATGCCGAGCAGATTCAAGTATTAGAAGGGCTAGAGCCAGTACGCAAGCGACCAGGCATGTATATTGGAGGCACTGGTAGCGAAGGTTTGCACCATTTAGTTTGGGAGATAGTAAACAATTCTATTGATGAGGCATTGGCCGGAGAGGCCACCAAAGTAGATGTTGTTTTGCATGCCGACGGCTGGGTGAGCGTCACCGATGATGGCCGTGGTATCCCAATTGACAAACACAAGACTACTGGTAAATCTGCGCTAGAGACCGTCTTAACTGTTTTGCATGCCGGCGGTAAATTCGGCGGCGGCGGGTATAAGGTATCGGGCGGATTGCATGGCGTTGGTATTAGTGTAGTTAATGCTCTATCAACTGACTTAAAAGCAGTTGTCTGGAAAGACGGCTTTGAGTACCAGCAAAATTATAAACAAGGAGCACCGGTTTCTGGTATTAAGAAAATTGGCAAGACAGATAAAAGAGGCACTGCCATTAGTTTTAAGGCTAATGATGAAATTTTTGAGACAACTAAATTTAGCTATAAAACAATCCTAGATTATTTAAGGCATCAAGCCTATTTAACTAAGGGTGTCCAAATTAACCTCAAAAGTGAGTCTGATAATCAAAGCTACGGGTTCTATTTTGAGGGTGGCATAAAGAGCTATGTTGAGCATCTTAACAAAGGCAAAGAAGCATTAAATGAGCCTACTTTTTATGTTGATAAAAAAGTTGATGATGTAGTTGTAGAAATTGCAATTCAATATAGTAATAGTTTTAATGAACAATTTAAGGCATTCGCAAATAACATTTTTAACCCCGAAGGTGGAACACATGTTGTAGGTTTCCGCTCGGCACTGACTAGGGCAATTAATGATTATACTAGGAAAAATAGTTTGATTAAGGAAAAGGAAGAAAACCTCACTGGCGACGACGTCCGTGAAGGCCTAACCGCGATTGTTTCGGTTAAGCTAGCCGATCCGCAGTTCGAAGGACAAACTAAAGCTAAACTGGGTAACCCTGAGATCCGTAGTATTGTCGAGAAGGTTCTCAATGAGTACCTTAGTTATTATTTAGAAGAAAATCCCATAGAAGCTAAAAAAATTATTGGTAAGGGCTTACTTTCGGCTAGAGCTCGACTCGCTGCCCGTGCTGCTCGCGATAGCGTGATACGCAAAGGCGCCCTAGAAGGTATGACCTTGCCTGGCAAGCTCGCCGATTGTAGCAGTAAAGATGCCGAAAAGAGTGAAGTTTATTTGGTAGAGGGTGATTCGGCTGGTGGTTCAGCTAAGCAAGGCCGCGACCGAGAGTTTCAGGCCATCTTGCCGCTGCGTGGTAAAATCCTTAACGTTGAACGCGCCCGGCTAGATAAAATGCTCGCCAATAACGAAGTTAAAAATCTAATTATTGCGATGGGCACAGGTATCGGCGAAACATTTGATATTTCTAGACTGCGTTATCACCGCATTATTATTATGACCGACGCCGATGTCGATGGTGCTCATATTCGTACACTCCTACTGACCTTTTTTTACCGCCACTTTACAGAGCTCGTGATGGCTGGCAAAATATACATTGCTCAGCCGCCTCTTTATAAAATTAGTGCTGGCAAAAGTAGCGAGTATGCCTACTCGGACGACCAGCGCGACACCATAATAAAGACCATTCAGGCCAAGAAAGCTGAAAATAAAACAGCTAAATCAAATGACCAAAAAGTCGCTGAAGACAAGGTTACGGCCGATATCCAGTCTGCCAAAGACCTGGCCGAGTTGGCTGGCGATGTTCAAGCTGAAGCCGAAACCGGCGGCGGTGGCGGTGGCGGTGGAGGTAGCGAAAATCAAAAAATCGCCGGCATTAACATCCAGCGCTATAAAGGTCTGGGCGAAATGAACCCAGAACAGCTCTGGGAAACCACTATGGACCCAACCAACCGAGTGCTATTAAAAGTTACAGTTGATGATGCCGAAAAAGCCGATGCTATCTTCAATAAGCTGATGGGCGAAGAAGTCAGCTTGCGCAAAAACTTTATTCAAACCCACGCTACCAGCGTAGAGAACTTGGACGTCTAAGATGGACAAACAAATCCCCAACCCAGAAGCAATACCAACCACACCACCAGAGAAACAAATGGACTCACTGAGCGCACCCGTTAGTGGTGCCAACGCCAGCGGTAAAGGACAGGCCATCAAAACCGAGTTTGGTCTGGTTGCTCCGCAGACTATCGAAGGTGAAATGGAAAAAAGCTACCTTGATTATGCCATGAGCGTAATTGTATCTAGAGCTCTACCTGATGTCCGAGATGGTCTCAAGCCAGTCCATAGACGAATACTTTTTGCTATGAATAATCTAGGGCTTAGGCATAATGTTAAGTTCCGCAAATCTGCCACAATCGTTGGTGAAGTCTTGGGTAAGTACCACCCGCACGGCGATGTCGCGGTTTATGAGTCAATGGTTAGAATGGCTCAAGATTGGGTTATGCGCTACCGTATGGTCGATGGTCAGGGTAACTTCGGAAGCATGGACGGCGACGGAGCTGCGGCGCATCGATACACCGAAGCCCGCATGACAAAGTATGCCGAAGAAATGCTACTTGATATCGAAAAAGATACCGTCGATTTTATGCCCAACTATGATGGTTCTCAATCCGAACCAAAGGTTTTGCCAGCTAAAGTACCGAACCTACTTTTAAATGGTGTACAAGGAATAGCAGTCGGTATGGCCACTAATATCCCCACTCACAACCTTACTGAGGTTGTCGATGCTGTGTTGTACCTTATTGACAACCCAGAAGCCGGCGTAGCCGACCTCATTAAGATCATCAAAGGACCAGACTTCCCAACCGGGGGCGTGATATTTGATGACGGTTCTATTGCCCATGCTTATGGTACCGGCCGGGGCTCTATTGTAATGCGAGCCGTAGCCGAAATTACCGAAGACCAAAAAGGCCGTGAGCGTATTATTGTGACCGAAGTGCCTTACCAGACTAATAAGGCTAGCCTGGTTGAAAAAATTGCTGAACTTGTGCAGAGCAAGAAGATAGTTGGTATTTCTGATTTGCGAGATGAATCTGGCAAGGAAGGAGTGCGAATTGTAATAGAACTCAAAAAAGATGCTTATTCTGGTAAAATTTTGAACCAGCTCTATAAAATGACCCCAATGCAATCTGCTTTCCACGTTAATATGCTAGCTCTAGTTGGCGGTATTCAGCCAAGGGTTTTAAACTTAGAGATGGTGTTGCGTTATTATCTAGAGCATCGGCAGGTAGTAGTGCGCAGACGAACAGCATTTGAGCTCCGCAAAGCCGAGGAGAGATCCCATATTTTAGAAGGTCTAAAAATTGCTCTTGATGAAATTGATAAGGTCATAAAAACCATTAGGGCTAGTGCTAATCAGGAAGAGGCTCGAACCAATTTAGTTGTTCAATTCAAGCTAACCGAAATCCAGGCTAACGCAATTTTAGCCATGCAGTTGCGGGTGCTAGCCGGGCTAGAGCGCAAGAGGATTGAGGATGAATACCTGCAGTTACAAAAACTCATTAGTAAGCTCAAAACTATTCTT
The DNA here is from genome assembly GCA_943354915.1 of Patescibacteria group bacterium UBA4664. Taxonomy (GTDB): domain Bacteria; phylum Patescibacteriota; class Saccharimonadia; order CAILAD01; family BJGX01; genus SICB01. The sequence goes on along the minus strand of CALRDO010000005.1, from coordinate 3,423 downwards.
AGTAGCGATGCCAATATTTTAAAAGTTATTCGTGAGGAGTTAGAAACTATTAAGCAGACCTATGGAGATAAACGTAAGACTCAGATAATTAAAAAAGCGATTGGTAACTTTACAGAGGAAGATTTAATACCTGACGAGGAAGTAGTTATTACTCTTACTAAGGGCAATTATATTAAGCGAATTATTGCTACCGAATACCGTTCGCAGGGGCGTGGTGGCAAAGGTAAAATGGGAATGCGCACCAAAGAAGAAGATGTCGTGGAGCATGTCGTACAAGCCCGAACACACGATACAATACTATTTTTCACGACGCTCGGCCGGGTATTTAAGCTCAAGGTGTATGAAATACCCCCCGCTAGTAGAATTGCAAAAGGCCAGTCTATTATGAATGTCTTAAGCTTAAGCCCTGAGGAAAGTGTTACCTCGCTAGTCTCAATGCAAAAAAATGATCCTGCTAAGTATTTATTTATGACTACCAACAGGGGCACTATCAAAAAGACTTCCCTCTCGGATTTCACTAATATCCGCCAGAGTGGAATTGTGGCGATTAAACTTGATGCTGGAGATCAATTGAGTTGGGTCAAAAAGACTACTGGTGAAGATAATATTATCATTTCAACATCCAATGCTCAGGCGATTCGTTTTAACGAAAAGGATGCTAGGCCAATGGGTCGAGCTACTAGGGGCGTACGAGGTATTAGGTTGCGCAAGGACGATTTAGTGGTAGGCATGGATGTTTTGAGCGGTGAAGACAAATTAATGCTAGTAATTATGAAAAACGGCTATGGGAAAATCACTAAGAGTAGTTTATTCTCATCACATAACCGTGGCGGTGTAGGTATTAAAGCTGGCGTAGTAACCGCGAAAACTGGCAAGGCCGTAGATGTTAGAATAATTGATGGCCGCGAAGATGATGTCTTGATTATTTCAAAAAAAGGACAAGTTATCCGCCTCAAACTAAGTGCTATACCAGTAATTGGTCGGTCAACTCAAGGCGTTAGAATTATGCGCATGGCTACTGATGACCAAATAGCGTCTATTGCGCTATTGCCTAAGGAACAAGCAATAGAGGAGCCACAGGAAGCTAAGGAAACTAAAAAGTAACTTACTTGCAATCCCCCTCAAGCCCCTAATGGCTTTGTTAATAAAATAAAATATAGTATTATGAAGCTAAAGGAAGGTATTAAATGCTTCAGGCTTTTCCAAAAGGGTTACGGCCAAAGATAGTTCATCATTTTTTAAATCCAGAAAAAGTCGTCGAGAGTCTGGATATAAGGCCTGGCAATAGGGTCCTAGAGATTGGGATGCCGATTGGGTTTTTTGCTCCTGCGCTGCTTAATAAAGTCGATGCAGGTGGTGCGGTTTATGTTGCTGGGCCCAACCAAGATGCTTTTGGCAAATTATCACACCTTGAACATAGGAGGAACCTGCAGTTTAGGCTACTTGCCGATATCCTAACCGGTGAAGCTATTGCAAATGGTGAGATAGATTTAGTGATATTAACTAATTTGTTATCAAGCACTATTAAGCCAGATTCTTTTTGTTTGGCGATTGGGCAGTATTTAAAACCTGATAGTGAGATTGTATTAATTGACTGGGATAGTAAAATCGAAAATGTTGGCCCGAGTATGGATAGGCGGATAACCAAGGAAGACGCGCTTAAGCTAATGCATAGTTGTGGCATGAGGTTTAAGAGAGTTCTAGAGTTGCCGGGCTATCATTATGGCATTATTTTTAGCTTTAAAAAGCCATAGCCTGTGGACTTGTGGGGCTTAAAAGATTAAAATTAGTTTAAATTAGAAATTAACTAGAGGATTATTTGTGATTACGCCATATTTGTATGTTCCACTATTCGCATGGTTTATTGCCCAGCTTATTAAGACTTTAATAGAAATTATCAAAGGCGACGCTGACGTGCGCTACCTTTATGCTTCTGGCGGAATGCCTTCCGCCCATTCGGCGGTAGTTTGCGCCTTGGCTGGGTATGCTTTTTATCATCAGGGTTTAAATAGCCCCTTATTTGGCGTAACTGCAATTATAGCTGGCATTGTTATGTACGATAGTTTCGGCGTGCGCCGAAGTGCTGGTGAGCAGGCTAATGTCTTAAATAAGTTAATAGCCGAGATGGGCCGTAGCGGCAATTTACGAAAACCCGATGAATATCGACAACTCCGAGAAATATTGGGCCACCAGCCACTAGAGGTAATTGTTGGTGCAATCTTAGGGGGCTTGGTCGCCACCCTCTTTAGCCTCAATCAGCTCTCGCCGATTATCAAATGGCTAACGGCTTTGCCTAGTAAATTAGAAATAAACATAATCTTTGGTGCCGGTGCAGCGCTAATAATCGTTTCGCTGGGCATATTTGCAGTTTATAAAAAGAAAATCAAAAAAGACCGCGAACTCAAAAAGATCAACACCTACTTCCAGATTTCTAATATCAGCTCTGGCCTATCACTGCTAATGGCGGGCCTACTGGCCAACGAGTCGATACTGCCCTACGGGCAGCGTTGGCTGGCAGTTACTATCATGGCAATCTGGCTAATTTGTATGCTCATTGCGTTTTGGCGTTTGCTTAATATCCAAAAGGTATCTCGTTTTAATGCATCAGACCAGAACGCCAGTAAGCACGCCTGGCTCAAAAAAGCACGCAAGAAGTAACTTAAAGTTAAAGGGTTGACATAACCTCATCTAACCTGTAATATTTTAAATAGTTTTTGCTTACCAATTAAAGCGGACTGTAAATAAAAACAGCAGACAGTAAATATGTCAGCTGATTTTATTTTGACGCAGCGGTGCTTTAAGGGCAAAAGTAACTTGAGAAGTGAATAGTGCTAGAAACAACGACTCGTTAATTTCTTTTTTGGTCACATTTTTTTAAAAAAGTGACAACACAAGATGAAAATCTTCAAATTTTTTGGAGAGTTTGATCCTGGCTCAGGATGAACGCTGGCGGCACGCCTAACACATGCAAGTCGAACGAGTAAACTGATGACAGAGAACAGAAAACGGATGGCAGATAACACAAGGACAGAAAACAGCTTAAAACTGATTCTGACCTCCGAATTCTGTCTTCTGAACTCTGATTTCTGTCATCTGGTTTACTAGTGGCGGACGGGTGAGTAACACGTTGGAACCTGCCCCGAAGTGGGGGATAACCATCCGAAAGGGTGGCTAATACCCCATATACTCCGATTTATTCGGAGGAAAGCTTTTGCGCTTCGGGAGGGGCCTGCGTAACATTAGCTTGTTGGTGAGGTAAAAGCTCACCAAGGCGACGATGTTTAGCTGGTTTGAGAGGATGATCAGCCACACTGGGACTGAGATACGGCCCAGACTCCTACGGGAGGCAGCAGTGAGGAATATTCCACAATGGGGGCAACCCTGATGGAGCGATGCCGCGTGCAGGAAGACGCTTTTCGGAGT
>CALRDO010000004.1 GCA_943354915.1 Patescibacteria group bacterium UBA4664 | reverse complement strand
GCCGGGGTTTATGCATTTTTGCCGCTAGGCATGAAGGTCATTAAAAATATCGAAAGTATTGTTCGGGTGGAAATCGATAAAATCGGCGAAGAACTTTTGTTGCCATCGCTCTCAGGAAAGGACCGTTGGCATGCCACTAACCGCCACGATAGCATCGATGTCTTGATGAGCACTAAGCCAGCCAACGAAAAGGCGCTGGCAAAAAGCAATACCGAATATATCTTGAACCCAACCCACGAAGACATCATTACGCCGCTAGCCAAGCACTTCCGCACTAGCTACAAGGATTTTCCATTTGCCCTGTATCAAATACAGACCAAGTTTCGTAACGAACCAAGGGCCAAATCTGGGCTACTGCGGGGCAGGGAATTTATTATGAAAGACCTCTATAGCTTCCATACTAGTGAAGCTGATCTTAATACCTTTTACGAAGTCGCTAAGGCTAGCTACAATGCCATCTATGACAAGCTTGGAATTGGCGATGATACCTATATAACCCTGGCCTCGGGCGGCGATTTTACCTCAAGCTATTCGCACGAGTTTCAGACTGTACTAGAAAGTGGCGAAGACACCATTTACCTCGATAAGAAAAACAACATTGCTTACAACAAAGAAGTTACTACTCCAGAAGACGCTAAAAAACTAGGCGTAGATTTTGATAAGCTCGAGCAGGTGAAAGCTAGCGAAGTAGGCAATATATTCCCGCTCGGTACCAAGTTTTCAGAACTCCTAGGCTACAAGTACTCTGATGCCGACAATGCCCAGAAGGTAGTCTGGATGGGTAGCTACGGGATCGGAATATCAAGGCTAATGGGAGTGATAGTAGAGAAGTTTGCTGACGAGAAAGGAATCGTCTGGCCCAGCCAAGTTGCACCGTACCAGTACCATATCGTCGCGCTTAGTGATGAAGCTAATTTCAAGGCCGGCGAGGATGTCTATCAGACACTCGGCGCAGATATTTGCCTGTTCGACGACAGAACCAACGCCAGTACCGGCGAAAAATTTGCCGACGCCGACCTAATCGGCTGTCCAATTCAAATTGTAGTTAGCCGTCAGACTCTCGAGCAAGCTAGCGTCGAGGTTATTAGTCGTTCAGGCAAGTTCGACAGCTTTAGGTGTAAACTTAGTGAAATCAAAACCCTTGGTGATAAATTAGACTTATTAAAATAAGTATTGTACTATAATTATTTTTTCGGGCGCTTCGCTAGCCATAGTTAAGGCTATGGCCTAGTTAATATCACTTTTAGGTACTAAAACTCTACTATCACTGGCTCTGGCTCTAGCGCGATGCCGTATTTTTTAATTGCCGAATCTTGTATTTTAGATACCAACTCCTTAAGGTCTTTTTGAGATGCACCGCCTTTGTTCTCTAGTACCAGAGCGTGGTTGGGGTCGATCCTGACTTTTTCGAGTTCTAGCCCCTTCAACCCAAGCTCCTGGATGAGCCAGCCGGCAGCTATTTTATATTTATTACCACCAAGTGGAATAATTTTAGTATCTTCAGGGTAGAGCTTAATACTTGGGTTATCCGCCATAATTTTGTTAGCAATTTCTTCTGACACTATCGGATTTTTGAAAAATGACCCAGCATTTGGCATGACAGCTGGGTCCATAAACTTATTTCTACGAATTTCTAAAATAGCTCTGCGTATCTGCGGCAGGTTTGGAGTAGCAATATTTTTCTTCTTAAAGTAGCTAATAGCATCCTTGTATTGAGGTATTGACGCCGGTAATTTAGAAAGCTTAAGAATTATAGCCGTAATGATGTAGCGGTCTTTTTGGGTAGCTTTAAAAGTACTATTACGAAATTCAAATTCACATTCTGCATTGGTGAGGCTGGTAACCACGCCAGTATCAGTATCGAAAACTTCTACTGATACTGTGGTGTCTTTAATTTCTTGACCATAGGCTCCGATATTTTGAATGGGAGCTGCCCCACACATGCCTGGTATGCCAGACAGCGCTTCTATCCCGCTTAGTTTTAAGTCAATAGTTTTCGCGACTATGGCATCCCAGTTTTCACCCGCCCCCACTCTTATGCAGGTCGTGATTTCGTCTTCACTTAGTAGCTCAAACCCTTTAATGTCTATTTTTATAACTACTCCTTTAAAGGTGCCATCGTCAAATATCGTGTTGCTACCACCACTAAGTATGAAGTGGGGCAGATTATTTGACTTGAGCCAGGCAAATATTTCTGGTAATTCGTCTGCCGAGGTCACTACGGTATAAAAGGCGGCCTGGCCGCCAATCTTAAAAGTAGTTAGTTCTGCGAGATCGACATTTTGTTCTGGCTGAAAGCTCATATACAAGTATTTTACTATATAATTATTGTTATCAACACTAACACGGAGGAGGGTATGCAATGAAAGATTTGGCTACCAGGGCATGTTTCGCCTGCGAAGGTGGTACACCAGCAATGCCCCATGATGACATTACTACCTACACTGCAGAGATCAGTAAAGAATGGAAGGTCATTAAGGACCATAGCATTAAGCGCGAATTTAAGTTTAAGGATTTTAAAGAAGCGATGAAATTCGTTAATGATGTCGCCGGTGTTGCTAACCACGAAAATCACCATCCTGATATTTATATTTTCTATAATATCGTCCAGATAGAGCTTTACACACATGCCGTCGAAGGGCTCAGCGAAAATGACTTTATAATGGCTGCCAAGATAGACAAACTCCTGGCATAGCTATAAATCCGTTGAGCATAAGCGTTTTGTCACAATTTAAGCCTCTATATCGTTACAATGGGTGTATAATGTAGTTACACCGCTTTTTTGAAAGGAGGTGAAGGATATGAAAAGACGCAGAGCTTTAAAGCAATTTCGTCGTGTACAACGCAACTTGTTGCACGACCGCCAGGTTGTCGAGGATATATTAGATGAAATGGCATCAAAATGGGCTAGAAGAGCAGAGGCCATACACGCCAAAGCTATATACGCCAAAGCTAAGCATGTTGAAGTTATACATGCTAAGGTCATACATGCCAAGAACATGGCAGTAGGCAGGACTAAAAAGACAAACTAAAGGAGGCCATTATTTTGCGAGAGATAGAAGTGTGCTTGTGGGTGATTCTTCACTTCGGTTAATAATTTATTACGCCAAAGAAGATCAATCATCCACATGCCGTTTTTACTCCTCACGAAGTTTCCCCCGAGCAGACTATTACCAGATTTGTTATAATGTTTGAATGACGAAATTATTCTCATGGAATGTTAATGGTATCAGGTCAGTCATTAATAAGGGCGAATTTCAGAAGTTTCTTAAAAATTATCAGCCCGACATTATTTGCTTACAAGAGACCAAGGCCAACCGTGAGCAGGTCGAGATAGAAATACCCGGCTATCGCGAATACTGGAACTCGGCCGAAAAAAAAGGCTATAGCGGTACGGCGATATTTTCAAAACAAGAGCCAATCGGTGTCATCAATGGTATTCCCGAAGCAATAGCAAAAAAATACCAGCTAGTAGATAGCGAAGATAGAGATAGCAATGCTGAAGGGCGGGTAATTGCTGCCGAATTTGAAAAGTTTTATGTTGTGACGGTTTACACCCCCAATTCGAAAGACGACTTGAGCCGCATACCACTGCGGCACGAGCACTGGGACCCAGTTTTTCTTGATTACTGCAAGAGTCTTGATAGCAAAAAACCTGTTTTGGTCTGCGGCGATTTAAATGTCGCACATACCCCAGATGACCTAGCCAGACCAAAGCCCAATGAAGGCAAAAAGGGCTATACCATGCAGGAGAGAGCCGGGATTGATAATTTCATTAAGGCTGGGTTTATTGATACGCTAAGACTCTTTAGTAAGGGTAACGGCTACTACACATGGTGGACTCATTGGGGCAACGCTCGAGCAAATAATGTCGGATGGCGAATCGACTATTGGCTGGCCAGCACTAGGCTGAAGGGCAAAATTAAGTCCGCCAAGATCCACCCCGAACAAATGGGCAGCGATCATTGCCCGGTGTCGGTAGAAGTCGCCATATAGTGCGCTATTTAGTGGCTATTCCGTTACCAGAAGCTGAGGCCGGGCCTTTTATAGATTTGCGCGACAGCTACCAGCATTACGCTCCACGCTGGAAGCTTACGCTAGGGCCACATATTACCATCCATCGTCCTCGAGAGGCTTTGGTGCCGGTCGGCAGAGCCATCGAGCTATTTAATAGCACAGCACAATACCAGCACTTCTTGATGTCGTTTAGCAAAATTGGTGCTTTTATTGGTAAACGAAATAGTGCGGTTTATTTTGAGTCAGACAGTTATCGGCCTTTTGATGAAGTTCGGAAATTATACCAGCCTACGGCCCAGCTGATATTAAAAAACAGCATCGAGGAGTGGGCTTTTCACCCTCATTTGACGCTTATCAACAGATTGACTGGCGAATCAGCCCAAGATATTATTGACGAACTAGAATCACCGAGCCTCAAAGCCACACTAAGCTTTATGAGCAATCCGTTTCACTTCGACAAAGTTTGCTTATATAAAAAAGAAGCTTCGGATAGTAGCTGGCAAAAAATAGCTCAAAACAAGCTTTCTTAGCCAGCGGCTAAAAAAAATCTTGAAAAAAATACTTTTATAAGCTATAATTCATACTCATTATGGCAAAGAATACCAAGCGACAAATAACAGTCCTTAGAAATAAAGCAACTGGCAGTAGGTACTATACTGCTAAGAATACCTTAAATACACCAGATAAATTAGAGTTTAAAAAATTTGACCCCAAAACACGCCAGGTTGAGACTTTTGTTGAGATTAAGGCTAAGCTAAGCTAACTTGAGCTTAGTGTCTTTGTAGTTCTTATGTTTTTTAGATTTATTAAAATTTGCTAGAGTGTAACAATGAAAAAAAACCTACCTACAATAATTTTGAAATATTAATTATATGGGGTTATACTATTACCATTAATAACGGTAATTAGGAGGAATGATGGCAAAAAAGTATGGTCGTGTAATTGAGTTTTATGGCGAATCGTGTCCGCACTGTATGTCCATGAAGCCGATAATTCAAGAAATTGAGACTGAAACTGGGGCCTCAATCCAGAAGCTAGAAGTTTGGAACAATAAAGAAAACTCTCATAAAATGGAAGCCCATAAGGAGATTATAGCTGAAGCCTGTGGTGGCTTCGCCGGCGTACCAGCTTTTGTTAATGTCGATACCAAGCAGGCTCTTTGTGGTGCCCATGACAAAGATGACATCATTAGACTACTTGAGGGCGAGGATTGCAGTGATAATATCTGTAAGCCACATACTAAAAATAAATAATAATACATTAATAGAACCTTTTTAATAAATTTGTTTTTAGTTTAATTCTTATCTCGTCATAGCTTAACTTAGGCTGTATAATATAAAGCATAAGTTAAATGGAGCAATAGCATGATCAGGGTCGCAATTAACGGTTTTGGTAAAATTGGTAGGAGTGCTTTTAAAATAGCCTTTGCGAACCCAGCAATGGAAGTAGTTGCAATCAATGATCTGACAGATAACAAGACTCTCGCCTATTTGTTACGGCACGATAGTAATTATGGGACTTTTCATAAAGATGTTACTAGCACCGAAGATTCGATTTCAGTTGATGGAAAAAAAATAGCAGTATTCGCCGAGAGGGACCCATCCCTTCTCCCTTGGGAGAAGCTCAAGATTGATGTTGTGATAGAAAGTACTGGGTTTTTTACTAAAGTTGAGGATGCTAGCCTGCACATTAAAGCCGGCGCTAAAAAGGTCGTGGTATCAGCTGCTATCAAAAATGACGAAAATAATCCCAAGGCTGGTAATTTTTTAATTGGTGTCAATGCTAACGAATTAGCTAATCAAGAAATTATATCAAACCAGTCCTGCACAACAAATTGTATTACTCCCATTGCTTATGTTATGGAAAAGGAATTTGGTATCGAAAAATCATTAATGACCACTATCCACGCCTATACTGCTTCGCAGGCCCTGCAAGATGCGCCCAGCAAGGATCTCCGCGAAGGACGTAATGCGGCCGAAAACATTGTACCCACCACCACTAATGCTACTGTCGCTGCCACTAAAATAATCCCCAGCCTTAAAGGTAATTTTTTAGGTTTAAGTATTAGAGTTCCGGTGCCGGTAGTTTCTCTGTCGGACTTCACCATCGTTACTAAAAAAAATACTACGGCCGAGGAAGTCAATTCCGCACTAGTAACAGCCTCTAAATCTGATCAGATGAAGCATATTCTAGCTACCACATCTGAAGAGTTGGTATCTAGTGATTTCATTGGTGATCCTCATTCTGCAACAGTTGATTTAAACCTCACCCAGGTAGTTGGTGGCAATTTGGTGAAGGTAGTGGCGTGGTATGACAATGAATGGGGATATTCTAACAGGTTGGTTGAAATGGTTGAGCTAGCTGGTAATAGTACATAAGTGGTATGAAGATATTTATTGCAGCCGACCATGCTGGGTTTACTAAAAAAAACGAGCTTATTAAAAAACTCGAGAAACATTATGATATTTATGATATGGGTCCCTACGCCCTAAATCCAGGTGATGACTATCCTATCTACGCTAGTAAGGTTGCAATAGCCGTCAGCCAAAACCAAGGTGCTATGGGTATTTTATTATGCAAAAGTGGCGAGGGGATGGCAATTGCCGCCAATAAGGTTGCCGGCATCAGGGCCGCTACGGTTGGCAATAAACTGGTAGCCAGAGAAACTAGGCAAGATAATAATAGCAATATCCTAAGCCTATCGGCCGAAGATTTATCTAGTAACGAGGTATACGAGGTAGCCACTACTTGGCTTACTACACCTTTTTCAGAGCTAGCTAGGCATAAGCGTAGAATTAATGAAATTGAAAAAATTGAGAAGGGTATTGAGTTATGACAAAGATAGTCCCAGCTGTTTTAGTCAAGACAAAAGAAGAGTACCAGGCTCGCCTTGCAGTTATTAGGCAGCTCACCAATCGGTTTCAGCTTGATATCATCGATGGGGAGTTTGTTGATAACAAGACAATTACTCTGGGTGATATCAATCGACTAATTGATATCAAAATGGATGTGCATTTAATGGTAGTAGACCCTAAGGTCTATGTAGAAAAATGTATAGCATTAAATGCCAATAGAATTATTATTCAATTTGAGTGTGGACAGGATATTTTACCACTGCTAGAGAGAATTAGGAAAGCTGGGTTAAGCCCCGGCGTTGCTATTAACCCGGCAACAAAGCTTAATAAAATCAAGCCCTATAAGGAAATATTAGACCACGTACTTATCATGGGCTATCCAGCTGGTTTTGCTGGGCAAAAACTTGACCCAATGGTTTTTGATAGGCTAGCTGAAGTTAGGGCAATTTTCCCAGCAGTAGAGATTGGGCTGGACGGAGGAGTTAATTTGGGTAATGCCAAAAAAGTCTTACAAGCTGGCTTTGATGTAGTTAATATTAATTCAGCTATTTTTAATAGCCAGGACCCATTGGGTCAGTATTCAGAGTTTTTGGGGTATTTACTATGATCCACACCACGAAAGAATTAGAGCTAATAGCTAACCAAATACGAGAGGATATTATAAAGATGCTCGTCGAAGCTGGTAGCGGCCATACCGCTGGTCCATTGGGAATGGCAGATATTTTTACAGCAATGTTTTTTGAGGTTTTGCGTCATAAACCCAAAGAACCAAACTGGCCCGAGCGAGATAGATTTGTGCTTAGCAATGGGCACATTAACCCAGTTTTTTACGCTACTATGGCTCACGCCGGCTATTTCCCTGTTGCAGAACTTAAGACTCTTCGAAAATTCGGCACGAGATTGCAAGGGCACCCAGAAAGAACGCGTCTGCCGGGGCTAGAAACTACCAGCGGGCCACTGGGTAGCGGTATTAGTCAGGCCTCTGGGATGGCTCTAGGCTTAAGAATGGACCACTTAAAGCAGCAGAGGGTATGGTGCTTTACTAGCGATGGGGAGCATCAGGAAGGCAATACCTGGGAAGCTATAATGTTTGCTGGTAAGAATAAATTAAGCAACCTGACAGTAGTAGTGGATAGAAATAATATCCAGATAGATGGTATGACCGAAGATATCATGCCATTAGAGCCATTAGCGATGAAATACCAAGCCTTTAATTGGCATGTGATTGAAATTGATGGTCATAATTTTGCGGAAATTATAGCAGCAATGAACCAAAGCAAGGCGATATTCGAAAAACCAACTTGCATTATTGCCCATACTATACCGGGCAAGGGTGTAGATTTCATGAGTTTTGATTATAGATGGCATGGTATCCCCCCTGGAGCTAAAGATATTCCTGGTGATCCTCCGAAAGCCATGCAAGCTAAGGCTGCCCTCGAAAGACTAAGAACACTCAATGGTAAAATTAGGAGTGAGCATGAATAATCTTAATCCTAATCTTAATCCTGACCTTTACAGCCGTAAGCTTGAATATGAGCCTAATCGGAAAGGTTTCGGTGAAGGGCTTTTAGATGCTGGCAAACTAGATGAGTCTATTCTGGCATTAACGGCTGATCTCTTGGAATCAACTCAAGTTGAGCCATTTGCGAAGGCTTATCCTGATAGATTTATTGAGGTTGGTGTTGCTGAACAAAATTTAGTAACGCTTGCCAGTGGCCTCTCGGCAGTAGGCAAAAAGCCTTTTGTCACTAGCTATGCTAGCTTTAGCCCTGGTAGAAATTGGGAGCAGATTCGAACCACAATTTGTCTCAACGACAGAAATGTTAAGATTGTCGGTTGCCACTCTGGCGTCTCTGTTGGCCCCGATGGAGCAACCCACCAGATGCTCGAAGATATCGCCTTGATGAGAGCATTACCCAATATGGTTGTTGTCGTACCCTGCGACAGTAAAGAGGCGCGCAAAGCCACGCTAGCCTTAGCCAAGTATGACAAGCCGGGTTATTTAAGACTTGCTCGTGAAAAAACAGCTATCATTACAGCCGATGAAGCTTTTTTTGAGATAGGCAAGGCCAATGTCTTAAAAGAGGGTGACGATATTACAATCATAGCCTGTGGGCCCTTGCTGTATGAAGCATTAGTTGCGGCTGAAGAACTAGAAAGGTTTTCGATAAGTATGGAGGTAATTAATTGCCATACTATTAAGCCGATTGATTCTGACACTATCCTTAAGAGCGTTAAAAAAACGCGTAGAGTAATTACTCTAGAAGAGGCCCAAGTGGCTGGTGGTCTTGGCGGCGCCGTCAGCGAACTATTAAGTAGCGAATTGCCAACAGTAGTGAGGCGCATGGGTATCTTAAACCGCTTTGGCCAATCTGGCACAATTTTAGAGCTATGGGAAGAGTACCAAATTGATAAAGCGGCCATCATGAAGGTAGCTAAGGCAATGGTAAAAGTGGCTAAAGAATGAATTTAGACGTAGTCTGCGCAGGTTCGGCTGGGTTTGATATATTCATTAGCGGTAGAGAGCTTAAGCCTAGCCAGTTTATAAGAGATAATGAACTGGTCATGCGTAATGATAGTATTTATAATGTTGACCACACTGTTTATGAGGTTGGCGGATCGGGGATAAATTCTGCTATTACTTTTGCTAGGCAAGGCATTAAAACTGGCTGCATAGCCAAAACCGGTAAGGACAATTTAGCAAACCAAATAAAAATTACTGCCAAGCACGAAGAAGTAGAACATGAATTATTAATTAATAGTCCTGAGCACCACACCGATATGAATATCCACATTGTTACTGAACGCTCACACGCCATCAGCCTAGTTTATAAAAACTCTATTAAGTCCTTGCGTGTTAAGGAAATTAAGTTTCCTGATCTGAGTACTAGGCTATTGTATCTATCCGAACTCCCATCGGATTTTAAGATTTTTAAATTTTTTGAAAATTGGGCTCGGCGGGGAGGAGCACAGCTAGTTTTGAATATTCAAGACGCAAAGCAGTATAAGCGTCATCATTTTAATTTTGTATTAGCTAGTGTAGATAGAATAATGATGCCGATATCTTTTGCTATTAAGTTATTTGATGGCGTTACCGATCCCCAAGAGATACTTAGACAGTTAAATGCTCTTGGAGCTAAATCTATTTTATTATATGATATAAACAATGAAGCTTATGCTTATGAGGACAGTACCGTATATAGCTGTGGTCGATATAAGAATATTAACCCACTAGACAGTACTGGCGCCGAGGATGCTTTTGCGGCAAGCTATATGGCTTCAGTATTTCAACAAAAGACAATACCAGAGTGCCTTACGATTGCTAGCGCTAATGCTTGCTCAGTAATGGGGGCATTCGGTGCCAGAGCAGGTATTTTAAAGAAACCGGCGCTACGCACGATAAAAGTAAAAATAGGAGTATTATAGGTGGACCATAAAATAGATGTATTAAGCATAGGTGATGTTGTAACGGACGCCTTTATTAAATTATTGCCACATGAGGCTAAAATTGATAGCCCCAATTCGCACCATCCCTTGCTATGTATGACCTTTGGCACGAAGGTTCCCTTCGAAGAAGCCGTGATAGTAAATGGGGTGGGCAATAGCCCGAATGCAGCTGTTTGCTTTTCTAGATTAGGGCTTAATTCTAGCTTATATGCCAACATTGGTGATGATAAGGTTGGTGAGGAGATATTAGTCAGTCTGCACTCCCACGGGGTTTCAACAGAATTTATTTTTGTTAATAAATCTATGGCTAGTAATTATCATTATGTATTGTGGTATGGGGCAGATAGGACGATCTTAATTAAGCATGAACCTTATAAATACCAGTGGCCCGATATCGGCTCAGCAAAGAAACCAAGATGGATATATTTAAGTTCAATCGGCGACAAGGCAAAGCATATTCACGAGCACATTGCTAGCTATCTAGAGCAAAACCCAGATGTTAGGCTGGCATTTCAGCCGGGTACTTTCCAGATAAGAGAGGGGGTTAGTAAACTTAGGCGTATATACAAAAAAACCGAGGTGTTTGCTGTTAATTTAGAGGAAGCGCAAATTATTACCAAGAGTCAAACTCTAGATATTCCAAAACTAATAAGAATTATCCATAGCTATGGGCCCAAGATTGTTGTTATTACGGATGGCCCTAAGGGGAGCTATGCGAGCGATGGAACAACTATTTATAGCATGCGCAACTACCCAGACCCTCAGAAACCATATGATAGAACTGGCTGCGGAGATGCTTATACCTCGACATTTGTTGCAGCCATCGCTAGTGGCGAGGATATTATTACGGCGCTACGGTGGGCACCAATTAACCCCATGAGCGTGGCGCAGAAACTTGGTGCACAGGCTGGATTGCTACCCAAGCAGAGATTACTGAATTTGCTGTCCCACGCCCCACAAGATTACAAGCCTAAAGAGATTGCAAAAGTATGAGTAAAGTCTACGATTTAATTATTATTGGGGCTGGCCCAGCTGGCATGACAGCGGGAGTATATGCCGCCCGTAAAAAGTTAAAAACATTAATTATTAGTAAAGATATTGGTGGGCAAGCAGCTTGGAGTAGCGATATTGAAAACTATCTGGGGTTTAGTGTCATTACCGGCCCGGATTTAGTTAAAAAATTCGAGGATCACTTAGAGGAGTTCAAAGAAGACCTAGAACTAAGGGTTAGTATTTCCGGGATTAAAAAAATTACGAAAAAAGCTAAAAATTTTGAGACTACTACTGGTGATGGTAAATCTGAGTGCGCTAAGGCCATACTGATTGCTGGTGGTAGGGTACCCAGGGGACTTGGTGTGCCAGGCGAAAAAGAATTCATCAACAGAGGTGTGGCATATTGCGCTTGGTGCGATGGACCACTTTTTAAAGGTAAGGATGTAGCAATCATCGGCGGCGGGAATTCCGCACTTGATGCCGCTTTGAATATTAGCAAGTTAGTTAATCAGCTCTATATAGTTAATATTATGCCGGAGTTGAGTGGTGATAAAATTATGATTGATAAGGTTATGGGCTTGCCCCATATTAGGGTTTTAAACAGTACCGAGGTAGCCAGGATTGAAGGTCAGAAATTTGTGGAGTCAATTAGAATAAAAACTAGGGATGGTGGGCTGCAAAAAGACCTGCCA
The DNA here is from genome assembly GCA_943354915.1 of Patescibacteria group bacterium UBA4664. Taxonomy (GTDB): domain Bacteria; phylum Patescibacteriota; class Saccharimonadia; order CAILAD01; family BJGX01; genus SICB01. The sequence continues at coordinate 18,618 of CALRDO010000004.1, read as the reverse complement.
GTTTCGGGGGTCTTTATTGAGATTGGGTCCCTTCCGGCCACTGGTTATTTAAAAGGGCTCGTAAAGCTTAATAAATCTGGAGAGATAATTATCGATGAATATAATGCCACATCACAGAAAGGCATCTTTGCTGCAGGGGATATCACTACGGTTATAGAAAAACAGATTATTACTGCGGCCGGAGAGGGTGCTAAGGCCGCTATTCAAGCCTCACAGTACCTAGCGAAGTTATAATTATGCTACACTTGAAGTCAACACAAGGAGATACATAGTGAGCCCTAAGCCCCCCGCAAAAACTAAAAAGGTAATATTATATACCACGCCTAGCTGCGTCTATTGTAAGTATGTGAAGGAATATTTTGTTGATCATAAAATAGAATATGAGCTTGTAGACTTAGGCGAACAGCGCGACAAAGTTCAGGAGATGGTAGATAAATCCGGTCAAATGGGCGTACCTGTCATTGATGTCGGCGGCGAAATCGTTGTTGGGTTTGATAAGGCTAAATTAGATACTATCTTTGCCAAATAGTTAGCCCAAAGCTTGAGGTAGCTATTGGTACCCTTAGTAGCAGACTGGCAGTAGGGGAATTCTGTTGCAAATAAATTGACATACCTTATTATCATAAGTATTATGAAAGTTAACTATTAAATAAGGAAAAATAATGCCAGCTAAAAAATCACAATCCAGGGTATCATCAATCCGAGGCCAATCTTCAACAAGACTTAACAAGTTAGCAGTAGTAATGATTTGTGCACTATTTGTCCTCATAGGCGTATTCATGGTCTATAGTAGCTTTGCTGCAATAGCCGGCCAGTAATAACTAGATAAAAAACCCCAAGCAAACCCTATTGACATAATGCTTATGTTAATAGATACTTAATTTAAGTATTAATTAAAAAACAAAAATGCTTACAGCACAAAACAAAAAAACACGAATTGAATATTACAGTTCAGAAGCAGTAGTCAAGGTTTTGTATGTCCAAAAACCTTCCTTGGTTACTGTTTTAAAATCTGTACTTATTAGTCGCTAAAGTTGCTACAATAGTAGCGTGAGCGTTTTTAAGTTACATTCTAAGTTCTCGCCCGCTGGAGACCAGCCTCAGGCTATAAAAAAGCTGAGCGATGGTTTGCGCAATAAAATTAAAGAGCAAACCCTGCTGGGCATTACCGGCTCTGGCAAGACCTTTACTATGGCTGGAGTTATAGCCAATTATGGTAAGCCGACATTAATTTTGAGCCATAATAAAACTCTTGCTGCCCAGCTCTATGGTGAATTTAAGGAATTTTTCCCTGCCAGCGCCGTGCACTATTTTGTCAGCTACTTTGACTATTACCAGCCAGAGGCATATATTGCCCGTAGCGATACTTTTATAGAAAAAGATAGCTCAATCAACGAAGAGATAGATCGCCTGCGCCACGCCGCTACCGCCAGTCTGCTTAGCCGTAAGGATGTTATTATTGTGGCATCGGTAAGTTGTATCTATGGCATCGGTAGTATTGATGACTATGCTAGTATGACGATTAAGCTGGCAGTCGGCGACCTACGTAAGCGCGATAAATTGCTAAGGCAGCTAAATGATATCCAATACCAGCGCAATGATATTAGTTTCGAGCGAGGTACTTTTAGGGTGCGAGGTGAGAACCTGGATATTTTCCCAGTTGGCGAGGATTGTGCCTATCGAATAGAATTTTTTGGTGATGATATTGATGCTATCAAGCAAATTGATTATTTAACCGGTGAGGTAATTACTAAGCTTGATAAATTGAGCATTTTCCCCGCCAAACACTATGTTACGCCTCGCCAACAGCTTGAGAGAGCGATAGTAAATATTAAGAATGAATCATCGGAGCGGATAGCCTGGCTGAAGGGTAATGCTAAATTATTAGAGGCTCAACGCTTGGAGAGTCGTATTCAATATGATATAGAAATTATGCAACAAACTGGCTATGTTAAGGGTATTGAAAACTATTCACGCTACCTTACGAATCGCGAGCCTGGGGAGCAACCAGCGACATTGCTGGATTACTTCCCAGATGATTATTTAATGTTTATCGATGAGAGCCATATGTCTATCCCCCAGGTAGGGGGTATGTATAGCGGCGATAGAGCCCGTAAAGAAACTTTAGTAGAACATGGCTTTAGGTTGCCTAGTGCCCTAGATAACCGCCCGTTAAATTTTAGTGAGTTTGAGCGGCATATCAATAAGGTTATATACGTTTCGGCAACACCCAGTACTTATGAGTTAAGCCGATCGAGCCAAACAGTCCAGCAAATTATTCGCCCCACAGGTTTGCTCGACCCAGCGGTAGAAGTCCGCCCTAGCGAACACCAGGTAGATGATTTGATTGCAGAGATTAGGCTGCGCGTTAAAAAGCATCAGCGAGTGTTGGTGACAACTCTTACTAAGCGTATGTCAGAAGACCTCACGGATTACCTTGGAGAGCTAAATATTAAAGTTCAGTATTTACACTCTGATGTTGATACTCTAGATCGAGTAGATATTTTAAGAGATTTAAGAACTGGTGTTTATGATGTGCTGGTTGGTATTAATCTTTTGCGCGAGGGTCTAGATTTGCCAGAGGTTAGTTTGGTGGCAATAATTGATGCCGATAAGGAGGGTTTTTTGAGGTCCGAGACAGCACTGATTCAGACTATCGGTAGAGCTGCGCGCCACCAAGACGGTAGAGTTATAATGTACGCTGATAATATGACTGGTAGTATGCAACGAGCAATTGAGACCACTAAGAACCGCCGCGAGCTACAACAGCGTTATAACAAAAAACACAATATTACCCCGACCTCAATTCAAAAAGCTATATCAGAGAGCATCCGAGCTGATATTGAAGCCGAAAAAGTCGATATTGAAGCCATTGATTTTTATAAGATCCCCAAGGATGAGCTGGCCTACCTCGAAAAACAGATGACCGAACAAATGGAGCTGGCAGCTGCTAACTTACAATTCGAGAAGGCCGCGCAGCTACGCGATCAAATTGAAGAGATTACTGATATCATTAAAAGCAAGAAGATAAAATGAATAGCGAACCCACCCCACTCGAAGCCGATAACCAGCCTAGTACTCTATATGATGAGCTCAAAGAAATAGCCCTAGCCAATGATAAGGTAGACATTAAAGCTTTTGCCGGTAGCATGAGAGAGCTTGCCGTAAAACTTCCCAAGCATCACACAGAAGATGTAGATTATCATAACCCAGCCAATACTAGAGCTGCTATATTCGGCGAGTGCGCCGTGCCCATTGCTGAGTTACTGGCTAGCCGTGAAGTTGTAGAGGAGCTTTCTGACCTAGACACCCAAAGCAAAGAAGGCATTGCTAGCGGCGAAAGAGTGCAATGGGTTAGGCAAAATCGTGAAAAAGCCGATAGTAAAGATTCTGTTTATCTAACCCGCGGGCAAGACGCAGAGGGTGAATTTTATTGGATATTAGGTGGTGGCAGACACCGACTGGCCGCCGACATTATTGAAGGCAAAACTACAATTAGCGCTGATGTTGTGAGCATGGGTAGGTTTTTGCAAGACGAAGCAGGCAGAAACGAATTAAATAGGCTCCAACAGATGCAGAACCATAGCGAAAAGCTCGATAAACAGCGCCAAAACCTAAATAATGGTCAAAATATAATTATCTAGCGGGGTAGTTAAGACTTGAATAAGCTTGACAATCAGAGTACAATTGTAAGCTGATTTTGCGGTATTTTTGCTTGGTACATTATTTCGTCAAGTTTTCCAGCCTGGTTTCAGCGTATTATTGATGCGTATTGCTTACGGGCTTCAGACTTTGCCTATACTGCACTCAAGAAAAAATGCCCTAAGAAAGGCTTGAAAGTTGCACGATAAAATTATTGTGAAGGGTGCCAGAGAGCACAACCTCAAAAACATTGATGTCGAAATACCGCGCGATAAGCTAGTGGTAATTACTGGACTCTCCGGTAGTGGTAAGTCGTCATTAGCGTTTGATACTATCTATGCCGAAGGCCAACGCCGTTATGTGGAAAGTTTAAGCGCCTATGCACGGCAGTTTCTGGGCCTTATGGAAAAGCCTGACGTTGATCAGATTGATGGCTTGAGCCCAGCTATTTCGATTGACCAAAAATCATCGAGCCGTAACCCCCGCAGTACAGTAGCAACCGTTACAGAAGTCTATGATTACCTAAGGCTTTTATTCGCACGAGTTGGTATACCTCATAACCCTAAAACAGGCGAGATCCTAACCAAGCAGACTCCCCAGCAAATCGTTGATTTAATTTTTGAAAACACCAAAAACTCTAAAATGGTTTTGCTAGCACCGATTGTCAAGGATAAAAAAGGTGAGCATCGGCATTTACTTAGTGAAATACAAAAAGCTGGCTATACCAGAGTACGATTAAACGGTAATATTATTCCCATTGATGAAGTCCCGGTCCTTAATAAGCAAAAAAAACATACCATAGAGGTTGTGACCGATAGGCTTACGATTGATATTCAGAACCCCCAGCGTTTGGTTGAATCGGTTGAGGCTGCCTTGCACCTAGGTGATGGCGTTATAAGTGTGTTGAATTATGATACCAATGAAGAAAAGCTGTATTCTGAACACTACACTACGGCTGACTCTGATTTTGCTTTACCTGAAATAGAGCCTCGACTTTTTAGCTTTAATTCACCCCACGGAGCCTGCCCTAAGTGTATGGGGCTTGGTTCATTGTTGGTTGTCGATCCAGAGCTTATTATGCCGAATAAAAATCTAAGTATCCTGGAGGGTGCAATTCGCCCCTGGAGCCGCACCACCCAACGGCTCAATTGGTACACTAAGCTAGTAATGGCAGTTGCTAAAGCTCACAAATTCACCCTTGAAAACCCAGTAAAAAAACTCACTCAGCCGCAGCTTCATTTGATTCTGTATGGCACTGGCGATGAAGAAATTGGCGTACCAAGCTCAACTGGCAGGATTTACCGCACAAAGTTTGAAGGCATTATCCCTAATCTCGAGCGTCGTTACCGTGAGTCTGACAGCGATTTTGTAAAACGAGAAATTGAAAAATATATGACTAGCCAGCCTTGTGCTGTCTGTGATAGCAAAAGGCTTAAGCCAGAGGTTTTGGCTGTAACAATTGATGATAAATCTATAGCTGATATTTCTGCTATGACCGTTGAGGACTGCTTAGCTTATTATAAAGCACTATCCCTTAGTGGCCAGCAACAGATAATTGCCAAACAAATTATTATAGAAATATTAGCCCGGCTAACTTTCTTAAATGATGTCGGATTGAGCTATTTGAGCCTAGATAGAAGTGCCAATACCTTGGCCGGTGGCGAAGCACAGCGCATTAGGCTGGCGACTCAAATAGGCTCTAGCTTGATGGGTGTACTATATATTTTAGATGAGCCATCAATTGGCTTACACCAAAGAGATAACAATCGGCTGATAGCGACGCTTTTAAAACTTAAAGATTTGGGCAACACCGTAATTGTTGTAGAGCACGATGAAGAGACGATAAAAATGGCCGATTATGTGATTGATATCGGCCCAGCCGCAGGCGAGCATGGAGGCCGGGTAGTAGCCTCCGGTACGCCTAGTGAGGTTGCCAAGGTTGAGGAGTCTTTAACGGGGCAATATTTATCTGGCAAAAAATCAATTGCAATCCCTAAGCAGCGACGTCAATCAAACGGTAGGATGCTTAAAATTATTGGTGCAACCGAACATAATCTTAATGATATTAGCGTCGAGATACCCCTTGGTATTATGACAGTTGTAACTGGAGTTTCGGGTTCAGGTAAAAGCTCATTAATTAACGATATTTTAGCCCGCCGATTAAGCCAAGAATACCACCGCAGTCAAGAGTCAGCTGGCAAGTGTCGAGCGATAGAAGGTACTGACAATCTTGATAAAGTAATAGATATCGACCAGAGTCCAATTGGCCGAACTCCACGTAGCAACCCAGCTACCTATACAGGTGCCTTTAATATTATCCGAGAGCTTTTTTCGATGCTCCCAGAAGCAAAAATACGTGGCTATAGTGCTGGCCGATTTAGCTTTAATGTTAAGGGTGGTCGCTGCGAAAACTGCAAAGGCGATGGAATAATTAAAATAGAAATGCATTTTTTACCAGATGTTTATGTGACATGCGATGTTTGTAATGGCAAACGCTATAATCGCGAAGCCCTTGAGATAGCCTATAAAGGTAAAAACATTGCCGATATTTTGGCCATGACTATTGAAGAAGCCTATGATTTTTTTAGCAATATACCGGCCATTAGCCGTAAGCTTGAAACACTCAAAAGCGTTGGTCTTGGCTATATCAAACTCGGGCAGCCAGCTACGACATTATCTGGTGGTGAAGCTCAACGCATTAAGCTTGCCTCCGAACTAAGCCGCCGAGCAACAGGCCGAACGCTTTACATTTTAGATGAACCTACCACTGGGCTGCATTTTGAGGATGTTAAAAAATTACTAGAGGTACTAAATGCATTAGTTGTAATGGGCAATTCGGTTTTAGTAATAGAGCATAATTTAGATGTTATAAAATGCGCCGACTGGGTTATTGACCTCGGCCCAGAAGGTGGTAATAAAGGGGGCAATGTTATCGCTGTAGGTACGCCAGAGCAAATTACAAAAGTAGCTAGCTCGCATACCGGTAAATATCTCAAGAAGACACTCAAAAAATAAACCGCCTTACCATTAATAGCGGTATAATATAGCTTATGGACAGACGAACTAAAAACCTTAATACCTTGCCGCTAAAAGTTGGCACGTGCGTAGTCTACGTGATGAGTCGCGACCAGCGTTGCCATGATAATTTTGCGCTTTTGGCTGCTCAAGCAACCGCGCTAGAGCAAAAGCTGCCAGTCGTTATTTTGTTTAACTTACTGCCGTCCACGGGAGCTCGGGCCCGCCAGCATTATGAGTTTATGTTGGCCGGCCTTACTGGGCTCGAGCTCGAGCTTAATAAATACAATATTAGTTTGCTGCTGAGCTACCACAATACCGCCAGCGGGCTTGCCGAAGAGCTAGCTAGACTCAGCCCAGCAAAGGTTTATTTTGATTTTAGCCCACTTCTGGGGCCAACCCGATTATGTAATAAAATTGCAAAAAAGCTCAGCTGCGCCGTGGCGGTGGTCGACACACACAATATCATTCCCGTCTGGGAAGCCTCCGACAAAGAAGAGTTTGCGGCCCACACCTTTCGCCGCAAGGTACACCTTAAATTGGACGATTGGCTAGCCGAGCCAGCAAAACTAACCAAGCATCCCTACACAGCTAAGAGGTCGGTTAAAATCGATTGGTCTAAGGCTAAAAAATTGGCAGCCAAGCTAGAGTCCAACGGCACTACATTATCGTTTGAATCAGGTTCAGTCGCGGCTCAGCTAGAGCTAGCTGATTTCATGAGAGCACGACTCAAAAACTATTCGATAACGCGCAACGACCCAAACATCGACGGACTCAGCAACCTCAGTCCGTACCTTCACTTTGGGCAAATAGCATCGCTCAGGATTGCTCTAGAGCTGACCAAGGAACATGCACCTTTGCTGATTAAGGAACCAAAACTAGCTCAAGCACCAGACTCTCCCAGTATCAAAGCCAGCACCGACGTATTCCTAGAAGAGCTGATAGTCCGCAAGGAGCTCTCTGATAACTTTTGTTATTTCAACCAAAAGTACAAGAGCCTTGAGGGCGCACGCGGCTGGGCCAAGAAATCTCTTTCTGAGCACGAACACGACGACCGCGAATATCTGTATAGCCTAAAAGATCTTGAAGATTCGAATACTCACGACGGCGCCTGGAACGCCGCCCAATCGCAGCTCGCCAAAACCGGCAAGATGCACGGCTACATGCGTATGTACTGGGCAAAAAAAATACTCGAATGGAGTGAAAGTCCCAGCCAAGCAGTAGAGCATGCCAACTATCTAAACGATCACTACTCTATCGACGGCGGTGACCCGAACGGCTATGTGGGCGTACTGTGGTCGATTGCCGGATTGCACGACAGAGCATGGTTCGAGCGCGATGTTTTTGGCAAGATACGCTTTATGAATTATAACGGCCTAAAGAATAAGTTCGATATCAAGGCATATCAGGCGAAGTGGACCAGTACTAGCTCAGACCAATCAGAATAGCGCCAAGTACCATGATGGCAGCACCCTTGAGCCTAAAGAGTGCTCGATTTTCTTTTAGGACAAAGTAGGCCAAAATTACCGCAAGCACTGAGCTGAGTCTTTTGATTGATAACACATAGGTCACCAGCGCGGTTTGTAGCGCTAGGAGCTGAAGATAAATGGCCGATACACTAAAAAAGGCCGAGCCCAATAGTAACAGCTTGTTATCTTTTAATTTCAGCAACTCCCGGCGTCTTTTAATAAGCACTATCGGAAGAATAAAAATAAATATAAAAAAATAAACATAAAATATCCAGACACCCAATGTAGTTATTTTTAAGCCTGCCTTGTCAAAAACGGAGGCTACCGCGTATAGTGCAGCAGCCAAAACTCCCAGTAGCGCAGGTTTATAGCTGATAATTCTTTTAGCTATTGAGCCGAGTGTTTCGCCTGGGTTCTTGTCAAGCAAAATACCACCAACCACTATCAAGATAATACCAAAAAGCCCGAGTGGACTGGGGGTCTCTTTGAGAAAAAATATAGCAATTACCAGTATTAGCAGAGGAGTAATGGTCTGGATTGGGGCAATCAGCGAGAGGTCTCCTTTGCGAAATGACATCAGTAGTATTACTCCGGCCGCCGCCGTGGCCGCAGCAGTGATTATTAGAAGTGCTAGCAGGTTAGAGCCAATCGGGAATAGCTTTTGGCTAGTAACGACGGCAAGTATCAAAAAAGCCAAAGTACCAAAACCATGTATGAACAGCGATACCGACATAGGGTCTTGTTTTTTAGAAATAAGCTTCTTATTAGTAAGGCTTGCGATACTATCGCTTAATGCACACAATAGGGAGTATATAATCCACATATAACCAATAGTACTTTCAAATAAGCATAAGAGCAAATACAGGCTTTGGTGGTTAGTTTAGGCTCCGGGATTTTCCCGGAGCCTTTATAAGTAAAATCATTGCTTAAAATCATTGCTATTTTTTGAATTCCCTCCACAAGTCGATGCTACTGAGCCATGAGGTTGTATCGTCACAAATCTCGACGAGGGTATCGATGCTCAAACTCCATGGGGGTCCCCGTAGTTGATTAGAGTAGGTACGGACCTCTCTTAAGATTTTATCTTTCCCATGAGGATGGGTCTCTTTAGCTAACAATTCTTCTAGAGCTATAAACTCCCGTAGAAGTTCTGCTAGCCCGCTTCTTTTGTCCTGCGGGTATTGTTCTGATAGACAAGTGAATCCCATTGTCGCTCCTTGATTGGCTTGGAAGGTACTAATGTGTCCTAGTATAAACTTTGTTTTAAAAATGTCAAGGGTTAACCACTTAACTAGCTATATAATGTATAATATTTTAGATCATGAGTACGCTAGATAATAAACTTAAATTACTTCCTACCACGCCAGGTATTTATTTTTTTAAAGATAAGTCAGGTAGAATTATCTATATTGGCAAGGCTTCAATACTGAAAAATCGCGTAAAATCTTATTTTAGAGCTAGCAATAAGGACCATAAGACTCTGCTCTTGGTATCTAATATAGCCGATTTAGACTGGATAGAAACATCATCGGAGATAGATGCGTTGTTTTTGGAGGCCGAGTTCATAAAACGTCACAAGCCGCTTTACAATGTTCGCGAAAGAGATGATAAGAACTTTATTTTTATCAGAATTACAATGCAAGAGGACTTTCCTTCGGTTAGCTTGGTGCGTCGTCCAGTCGACGACAAGTCGCGCTACTTTGGGCCTTTCGTGCAGAGCTATGGAGTGCGCCAGGCTTTAAGGTACTTGCGCAAGGTTTTTCCGTATTTCGTGAAAGATAACCACAAGTACAGCTCCAAACTAGAATATCAGATAGGAGTGCTGCCGCGTCCAGATATCTCTCAGCTCGACTACCGCAAACAAATTAAAAAGCTGGTGTTAGTGCTAGAAGGTAAGAGTACCCAGCTGATTGACCAGCTGCAAAAAGACATCGGCAAATTAGCTAAGGCCCGCCGATATGAAGAAGCAGCTGATTTCAGAAACCAATTTCTGGCCCTTAAAGCCCTAAACAGTAGAGTCATCTTTGGAGGTGAAGAAAAAATAGCCACCGGAGTAGATTCTGCTCTTTCGGAACTCGCCGAATTGTTAGAACTCAGGCAGCCGCCACGACGAATCGAATGCTATGATATTAGCAACTTCGCCGGCGAGGATAGTGTTAGCTCGATGGTGGTATTTTCGGACGGCGTTCCTGACAGCAAGGCCTATCGACATTTTAAGATGCGAACCCGCGGCCCAAATGACTTTGCAATGATGCAAGAAACACTCACCAGAAGATTCTCCAAGCGCAACGAGGCTTGGCCAAAGCCAGACTTGATTATTGTTGATGGGGGGAAAGGCCAACTATCTAGCTCCAAAAAAACTCTCGGCGCTATCGGCATCAAAGTTATGACTGTAGGTCTGGCGAAACGCTTCGAGACGCTGGTAGTTGACTTTAACGACATTAGTCCCAGCACTACTCTGCAGCAAGACGGCGGCTATTACACGTTTAATTTTGAAGCTAACTCGCATCTTCTGCATCTGTTACAGCGAATCCGTGATGAGGCTCATCGCTTTGCGGTTGGCTATCACACCCATGTCAGAAATACCCGCACCAAGCGTTCAGTATTGGACGGCATGGTTGGCATCGGGCCCGTTACCCGCAAGAAGCTCATCAGGGCCTTTGGTAGTGTGGCCGGAATAAAGCAGGCCTCCGAAGCTGATATCTCTGCAGTAGTGGGTAAAACCAAGTCCCAAGTGATAATCTCTCAACTTGGTTAATAACTACCATCTTATCTGTTAATATGCTAAAATATAGCTCGTGATAAAAAGATTTTTATTTACATGGCTGGCTAATTTTATTGGCTTGCTTTTAGGCTCTATATTTTTAAGCGGTATTAATGCCAGCGGGCTATGGGTGGTTCTAATCGCCAGCCTACTCTTTGGTATTATTAATGCCTTACTAAAACCAGTACTTGTAATTCTTAGCCTGCCATTTATTGTCATAACATTTGGTCTGTTTAGCTTACTAATTAATGCTTCGCTTTTATACATTACTAGCGCTATTTACAAACCATTTCATGTCACTTCTATTGGTGCAGCAGTCGCAGCCGTGATTGTAGTCTGGCTTGCTAACTACATTATGAGTTTTATAATTGACCGCGAGAAACTATGAAAACTTTTTTACAAATAAGCTTAATAGTAGTTTCAATCCTAATTGTTGTATTTGTCCTTATGCAGAATCAGGGCTCTGGGCTAGGTACAGCCTTTGGCGGTGAAACTAATTTCTACCGCACCAAGCGAGGTGCCGAGAAGTTTTTGTTTTATGGCACAATTGCTTTGGGCGTGGCCTTCGTAGTTTGCATATTGGGTCTTCTAACAATTAAATAAAATGAGCTCATATACTGAATTTACTTTGCACAGAAAGTTTAGGCGCCTACGCCGTAGGCTTAAGCTTTGGCGGGCATGGACAATTAATTATCTTAACCGGCATGTTTTTGGGGCCTGGCAAAAACTCGGCAGTGTGCGTTGGACTTTTCTGGCTTGGATATTTATTGTACTAATCTCTCTTTGGGGGCTAATATGGCAATTGCAAACTATCGGTTCCTCCTCGAAGCTAGAAAAGCCAATCAGCGGTGGGTTATATCGTGAGGCAATTTTGGGGCAAGTTAAGAGCGTTAACCCACTTTTCCCTGATAATTCCGCAACAGCGGATGTTACGAACTTGGTATTTAGTGGCTTAACTAAGGTCAATGGCAACCGCGAGATTGCGCCAGATTTAGCTGAACGCTGGGAGATTAGTGCAGATCGTAAAAATTATACTTTTTATCTTCGTAAAAATTTATTGTGGCAAGACGGTGTTAAGTTAACCGCACATGATATTGCTTTTACGATTCAAGCAGTAAAAAATCCAGATACTCGTAGCCCATATATAGCCAACTGGAGTGGTGTTAATTTTACTGTTATTGATGATTACACTATTAGTTTTGTTTTGCCTTCATCATATGGTAACTTTTTATTTAATACGACGCTTGGGATGTTGCCTAAACATAAGCTTGAAAAAGTTGCCCCCGCGCACCTAAGGGCTCATGAATTTAGCCAAGCCCCAGTTGGCAGTGGCCCATATAAAATAAGTTTACTTGAGGTAGATAGCACGGTAATTGACTTAGAGGCCAATGAAAAATATTATGTCCATCAGCCATATATAGCTAAAATTCGTATTGAGCTGTTTCAAGATCAAAATGAAATGGTGGATGCCTTAATTAGAAAGCAAGTAGATGCTATTTCGCAAGTTTTACCAAATGATGTGGAGAAAGTAGAAAAAATCGAAGGCATTAATGATCATCGTATTGGGTTACCTGCATATGTTGGAGCTTTCTTTAACTTGCGCAGTCCAATTCTTTCAAACCTAGCCCTGAGGCAAGCTTTAGCATATTCTGTTAGCCGAGAAGCTATTATTAGAGATAAGCTAAGCTCTGAAGCTATCCAGTTTCACTATCCTATCCCAGCAGGGTTTACTGGGTTTAACCCTAATGCTATGAAATACGAGTTTAATAGTGATAAGGCGAAGGCCCTATTTGGTGAATCTAAGGTAGGTAAGGCTACGATTAGACTAGTAACGCTAGATAGCCCAGTTTATAAAAGTGTTGCAAATTACCTTGCCAGCGTATGGGGAGAACTAGGCCTTAAGGTAGAGGTTATAACTGCAAGCTCAGTAGAACTCCAGCAGAACTATATACGTAGCCGAAATTATGACGTCTTGCTATACGGGCAAAACCTTGGGATTGACTCTGACGTTTATAGCTTCTGGCACTCTAGCCAAATTGACGACCCGGGTTTGAATGTCTCGCTTTATAAAAACTCAGAAGTAGATAAGTTGCTAGAAACAGGCAGAGTCGCCAAAGATACTAGCTATAAAGCAAGCCGCTACTCGGCTTTTGTAGAGCAATGGGCAAAGGATTTACCAGCAATTATACTATACAGCCCATATTATAATTATCCTCAGAGCAAACTTATTAAAGGGTTTGATGCTAAGAAAATTGCCGAGCCTAGCAATCGATTTTATAACATCTACGATTGGTACATAAAAACAAGATAGGTAGCCAATTTATTTCGTGTAATAAAAATTGTAGCCAGTATCGTTGCGCCGGTCCCAGTTGAATTCAGGTCGAAAGAGGTACCAGATACTATGGTAGGTATCAACGCCGGCTTTTTGATACTCATAGGTATTTTTATCGTTTGTTTCAATATTATTGTTAGTTTTTGATAATACTGCGCCTTCGGGCACTCCCTCTGTCGGTCTTAAGCAAAAAGAAGCATCCAGAGGTACCACAACACTGTAGCGACCTTCGGCGCTAGTCGTTGGTGATTTATCTTTTAAGCATGTCGTGAGTTTAACATTGGGCAAAGGCTGGTTGTTGAGTGTAATTTTCCCGCTTATCACCACATTGTATGATTCCGATGGCAGCCCAAAGGGATTGGCTGGTAAAATTGGCGCAGAAGGATACCCCGCAAGTGATTGGTCGGTCCCGCTTTGTGCAAATGTTGTACCTTTTATCCAACAATGATAGCTCGAATTCCACGGCTGGGTTCCACGTCTGGCAAAGGTATTATTAAAGGCCATTTCTTGAATTTCTCCTGGTGCTAGATAAGCCTGCGGGTACTGGGCAGCTAGCTCGGCCCCGACTGCGCCACGCCAAGTGCCAGAATCGTACTGGTACTTGCCAGTATAGCCGCTAGGCCCCATGCGATCGTAGCGTCCACCAGATTCGCAGTAGCCTATTTTATCTCTCCAGAAATCTGGGTCAGTATTAAAAACCGGGATCCCAGTTGCAGCGTAGCTTTTAAAAACTAAGTACAGTCCGCCGGCAACAAAGATAGCTAAAAAAATAATTACTAACGGCTTGCTAGCGATAAAACTCTTAACCTTCAATTTATTTTTAGCACTTTTATTGGTATGTTTTAGCATAAGCTTATCTACTAGTTTAAATTAGATACAAAATAAGTCAAATTAATCGACATAAGCTTACTAAAATTGCTATGCTATGTATATGAGCAATATTTTAAGAGACTTAAAAGAGAAATTAGATGGTGAGGTAGCTATTGATACCCAAACGAGAGAGTTTTTTTCGACTGACGGAGGAATCTTTAAAGTTTTACCTAAATTGATTATTTACCCTCGTAATGAAAATGACGTTAGTGAAACATTAAGATTTAACCATAACCTACTGGCCTCAAAGCGAGCTTTGCCAGTGACGGCACGGGGCAAGGGTACCGACCAAGGCGGAGGCTCATTATCTGAAGGGATTTGTATGGTGCTAACGGCACATATGAGAAAACTCGTAGCTATTAATGAGGATACTGTAACGGTTCAGCCGGGCATGATTTATTCACACCTTGAAACTGTCTTGCATAGCCATGGCAGGTTTTTGCCACCCTACCCCGCCAGCATGGATTTCTGCAGTATCGGCGGCGCGATAGCCAATAATTCATCTGGCGAGAAAACACTAAAATATGGTGCAACTAGGAACTACGTAGCTTCATTGCGCGTAGTTTTGTATAACGGAGATGTGATAGAGACATACCGGCTCAGTAAAAAAGAACTTAAACAAAAAAGGAAGCAACAAGATCTTGAGGGGCAACTGTATAGAGAACTAGATGATTTAATTGAGAATAATTTGCAACAAATTGAATCTGGCAAGCCAAAGACCTCGAAAAATTCAGCAGGTTACGATTTGTGGGATATTAAGCGCCGAGATGGTAGCTTTGATATGTCGCAGTTGTTTATTGGGTCCCAGAGCACCTTGGGCATTATAACTGAAGCAAAATTATATCATGTCGCTTATAATTCTAGCACTACACTCTTGGTGGGATATTTTGATAGCATTAAAAAACTCCAGCAAGCGGTCATGGAAATATCTCCATTAAACCCTAGCGCCCAAGAGTTAGTTGATGACAATGTCCTGAAATTTGTAATAGAAAAACGTCCTGAGATGGTTAAAAATCTCTTGCCAGAGCAGTTGCCGGCATTTGTTTTACTGGTAGAATTTGATGATGCTAAGGCTAAGGCCCAGGCAAAAAACTCACAGCGCGCCTATGCTATATTACAAAAACACTCATATCAGCAAAGGGTAACCTCCAATAAACTTGAGCAAGATCAGCTTTGGAAGATACGCCGACAGGCCGCTGCTGTAATATGGACTCAGCAGGGACCCAAAAAAGCTTTACCAATTATCGAGGACGGGGTAGTGCCGCTGGATAAGTTTGAGGAGTTTGTAGAAAAAGCTTATTTAATTTTGGATAAATATAAAGTTAAGGATGCCGTTTGGGGGCATGCCGGAAATGGGCATTTACATATTCAGCCCTTTATGGACCTTAGCAATATTCGAGATAGACACAAGATCTATGCTCTGAGCGATGAATTTTATAGGATGGTTTTAAGCCTAGGCGGTAGTATTTCTGGTGAGCATAATGACGGGATTATGAGGGGTACTTACTTGCGTCAAATGTATGGACCAGAAATGTATAGTTTATTTAAGCATGTCAAAAAACTCTACGACCCACATAATTTATTAAACCCACGTAGTAAGCTTGGTTCTACTAAAGAGTATGGCATGATTCATTTACGCAAAGAATATTCAATGCAGCATCTTCTGGAGCACTTGCCAGGCCTAGCATCATTCCACTAGCCTTACTAAAGCTAGTAAATTTAGATATAATAGCACAGTTCAACAGTTTTTGGCTCTACCAATCCTGTAAATTACATTTGCAGGATTGAAAAGGAGTAAATATATGCTAATTGTAGCAATTGATCTTTGATTAATTGTGAAAATAAAAGTATATTTAGGACGCCGCGGTGGTAGAATTGGTAATCGCGCTAGCAGCCAGAGCGAGTAGCGAACTAGTATTATTAGGCTAGACTAGCCCCTCCATCTAAAGTGGGGAGCTAATGAGAACTTAATAAGTTTATGCCGCGGTGGTGGAATTGGTAGACACGCTAGCTTGAGGGGCTAGTGCCTAATATATCAGGCGTGGAAGTTCGAGTCTTCTTCGCGGCACCATAAATGCATTTAAAACTCATAATAAATATTTATTTAAGAGTTTTTTGCTGCCTCTATTACATTTTGTAGCATGCAGGCCACAGTAACTGGGCCAATCCCCCCGGGAACTTTTGAAATAATTGATGCAATTGGCTCAACGCTAGCATAATCAACATCACCAACTAACTTGCCGCCTTGTTCGGCAGCCCCAGCGTCGAGCACTACTGCTCCAGCTTTGAGCATACCCCCTTTTACCATAGCTGGTTTACCCGTTGCTGATATTACTACATCAGCAACCTTTGTTAGCTCGCTAAGGTTAGCCGTTACGCTATTAGCGGTTGTTACATTACACCCTTGGTTTTTTAATATTATACCCAGTGGCAAGCCAACTAATTTGCCCTGCCCAATGATAACAATATTTTTATTGTCAAGCGTAATGCCGGAGCCCCTTAAGACTGTTAAGATTGCCTTTGGGGTAGCTGGTATAATTTTGGCAGTATCGCTTTGGATTGCCGATAAAGACTTTTCGCTTAAACCATCGACATCCTTATTGACAGGTATGATATTTAGTAGCTTCTGATACTGATTTAAATTATGAGTTGGTAACTGCACAACGATAGCACTAACGCTATCATCGGTGGCTAGTTTTTGTAACCTTATTTTGCACTTCGTAAAACTAGCCCCAGACCAATCAAGTAGCTCGCATTCAATACCAAGTTGCTGGGCTTTTTTAAGTTTTAGGTTCACATATATTCGTGATGGCACGTCGGGGTTATAGGTAATAATAATTAGTTTTGGCACAACACTAACCGCGCGGAGCTTGTTGGACTCTATTTCGCACCACTCATATATTTGTTCAGCTATTTGTTTGCCATCAATTATTTTTACCATAGCTGACATTGTAGCAAAGTTCGCAGTATTTGACACCACTATGTGGATATGGTATAAATTTAGACACTTACCAACTTATCCCTAGGGGGGAAAATTGACTAAGAGCACAGCTGATTTCAAGACTGCTTTTCAAGATCTAGGCTACATCGATTTAGAACTTGAAGCTGAAACAGCAATAGCAAAATCATTGATCGACGAAGTACTTATTTTAATCGGCCCAGAAAAGTTTGATATCATGGCAGAATACATGATCGTGCAAATTGCCCACAAGATTATAACCGATAAAGATAGCCCGATGTTATGCGCGTTTAACGAAGCCCTGAGCGGTATTTACGATGACTTTACTGCTTACCAAGCAGATAACCAGCAAAACGTTATGGAACTTAAGCTAGAGCTAAACACGTCAAAAATGAAAAATGTTGCATTATCAGCCAGCGTCAGCAGCCTAGAGGGTGCTTTAGCGTCCCTGCGCAAGCGCCTCAAGTGCGAGGAAACAAAGACCGCACTAGGTCAGGCACAGAAACTTTTTAAGAAGCCAGCGCTAACAGATGTCGAGAAGCTGGTAGTTAGCCTAGCAACATGCGTCAAAGACGCTTGTGTTAGCATAAAAGGCGCGTAGCCTCCCTTCTTAACCCTTAATCGGCATAGTTCTATACTATGTCGATTTTTATTTATGAGGGGTGGTCTGTACCCCCATTGCCGGGCCTTGGGCATAATAAAAGCCCTGCAAAAGCAGGACTCTTATTATGGTGGGTGATGAGGGACTCGAACCCCCGACATCTTCGGTGTAAACGAAGCGCTCTAGCCAACTGAGCTAATCACCCGCGAACCTGATAATTATACTATTAAAGCTTTATTCTGTAAATATCAAGAAAGACCCCAGAGAGGCCTTTAATAATTACTGGTGCGGGTGAAGAGACTCTAACTCTCGACCTCTTCCTTGGCAAGGAAGCGCTCTAAACAACTGAGCTACACCCGCATATTTAACTTCAACCCCGCGAAAGTTCGAAGGACTTTTGTGGGAGGTAAGAAGATTTTAGCAAAAGTACTCTAAAATAATTCAATACAAAGGTATTATTTTGTAAACTGAAGCTGAAATCTGACGTGGTGGCGAGACTCGGAATCGAACCGAGGACACGAGGCTCTTCAAGCCACTGCTCTACCAACTGAGCTATCTCGCCAGACTTAAATAATACTTTCAACATAGCTAGTGCAGTACTAGCATATTATTCTTACTTTTAATTTTAGCAGTAGTTTTGAAGGGCCTGCAAAATCAACCATAAGAAAATATTTAAAGGGGCAAAGTTACGCGACTAATCATACCAAATGTTAGCTAAAATTTCTAGCCTTTTACAGATTGAGCAAGCAAGGTATAATATATGGCACGGGGCGCGTTGGCCGAGTAGTTAGGCACGGGTCTGCAAAACCCGCTACACCGGTGCGAATCCGGTACGCGCCTCCAAGAGAATACACAACTATCACGGGCGAGTGGTGGAACTGGTATACACGACGGACTTAAAATCCGTTTCCTTTAAGGATTGAGGGTTCGAGTCCCTCCTTGCCCACCATAATAAAAGCCCTGCTT
>CALRDO010000003.1 GCA_943354915.1 Patescibacteria group bacterium UBA4664 | reverse complement strand
CATTATCAAAATCGTTGCGCACCACCGTTAGCTTGAGTGGTTCGCCGACCTGAATGGCTGCCAGAGCAGCGCCAAACTCACTGTCGTGATCCCACTCTAGTGTGGTGGCAATCATGTCGCTAGCCAGCTTACGAATTGAGTCATCAACGTAACCAATCCGTTTGGATTTAAAGCGAAGTATTTTATTGGGTATGGTGACTATTTTTTTTATCATGATATTCCGAAGGGGTCTAGGTTTATTGTCCAGTGAGCATCGAGCTGGCTGGCAATATTAGCTAATATTTTGCGGTCTCGGCTTTTTATTATTAGGTTCCAGATGTGCCTGCGCCCTCGCAGCGCTGGGTGTGCTGGTACTGGCCCCAGGATGCTTATCGGTTGTACGCCAGTAAGCTTCTCGATTAGTTCTAAGGCTTTTTGCCGACCGAGCTCGGAGCTTATAAAACCACACTCTAATTTTAACAGATACGAGTAAGGTGGGTAAGAGTATTTTTTGCGTAGAGCCAGCTCCGATTGGTAGAAGCTCTCATAATCGTTATTAGTGATTAGCTCAAAAAATTTGTTGTCGGGGTTTTTGGTCTGAATAATTACCTCGCCGCGGTCTTTGCGTCGTCCAGCTCTACCCGCCGTCTGACTCAAAAGCTGAAAAGCCCGCTCCAGGCTGTTATAATCAATATTAATCAAATCATAGTCAGCATCTATGATGCCAACCAAATGCAGATTTGCTAAATCGATACCTCGCCCAATCATCTGGGTACCAACAATAATATCTACCTTTCCGCCAGCAATTTCGCTTAGTATTTTATTAAATTCTCTGGGCTTAAAACTATCGCGGTCGATGCGGACAATTCTGGCGTTCTCAAAAAGTTCGCTAGCTTTTTGTACTACTGCTTTTGTACCAATGCCTATGCCCCGTAGGTTCGTGTTGTCACAAGCCGGGCATTTACCCGGAGGTGCTTGGGAGTAATTACAAATATGGCAAATGAGCCGCATGCTGTCGGCATGTAAATGGAGGTTGACCCTACAGTGTGGGCATTCAAAATTATGCCCACAATCATTACAGGTAAAAATCGGCGCAGTGCCACGGCGGTTGAGGTAGAGCATTGTCAGTTTTTGTTGCTTTAGGGCGCTATTGATGGCACTGGTCAGTTCAGTGCTAAATATCTCAGCTGGCTGGTTTTTTTGAATAATTTTGATATGTGGGTGGGCCGAGGAGATAGCACGCTCTTCTAGTTTGATACATTCTAGCTTGCCGGCATCGGCTAAAAAACGCGTATTAATCGATGGCGTAGCACTACCTAGCACGAGCTTTGCCTCAGTTATCTTGGCTAGTTTAGCAGCCACCATTTCGCTCTGGTAACGAGGGCTAGAGTCCTGTTTGTAGCTTTGTTCGTGGCATTCATCAACAATGATTGTCCCCAAGTTATTAACTGGCATAAATAGTGCCGAGCGGGCCCCCAAGATAACTAGTGGTGACGATTGGGAGCTGTTGCTACAACGAACCCACGCCGCTCTTCGTTCGGCAGGCGTCAGCCCAGAGTGTGTAACGACTAGCTTGTCGGCAAAATGCCGCTGGGCGCGCTCTATCATTTGGTTCGTTAAAAATATCTCTGGCATTAGTAGAATTGCCGATTTGCCGACTCGTAGCATTGCATCAATAAGATGAAAATATATTTCCGTCTTGCCCGAACCCATTGCGCCTTGTAGCAGCACAGGCTTAGTAGAATTTAATATTTTAGAGTAGGCCTTAGATTGAGCAGGGGTTAGCCTAACTAGATCTTTAATCTCATGGCTGGGGTTAGCAAATTGTTTACTGGGTTTGGTGGTAGGGTTCCTGGGTATCATTAATTGCCAAACACTAGCAGGCGTAGCAACATAATAATCAATTATCCACTCGCCGAGCACGAGCAGGTGTTTTGGTAAGGGACTAATATCTAAGACGCTTTTAATATTTTGTAATTTGATCTTTTTAGGAGGTGGCAGATTAGTAATCTTATGGACTATACCAATACTAGCTTTGTTGCCGAATCTAATTTCTACAAGGCCCCCAATGCGCACACCCACTGACTCACCAATTAAATAGGTGAATGTTCGCCTGCTGGCACCCCTATATGCTATGACATTTACTTCGGCATACATAGTATGTATTGTACCCTAGCCCAAATATAATTGCTTGTACAATGTCTGTAATCTACATATAATAGATGCTAATGAAACTATCAACGAAACTCTACTTAATAGCTGCATTGGTTGTAGTTCTGGTGTCCTTGGCACTACCCAGAGAGGACAAGCTTTTCTCTCTACTAGGTATTGGTGATGCAAAAATGAAAGTAAGGTTGGGGTTGGATTTGCAAGGCGGCGCCAGCTTAACCTATCAAGCAGACCTTTCAAAAACAGCCGCAGAGGATCGTGCTAAGGCTATCCAGGGAGTTATTAATGTTATTAACAAGCGCGTTAACCCTAGCGGTACATCTGAAGTTGTAATTCAGACATCGGGCAACGATAGAATCAGCATCCAGCTTCCTGGGGTTAATGATATTGACCAAGCTATAGGGTTAATTGGCAAGACTGCTCAATTAACATTTTTGTCGGTCGGTGCAGATAATATCCCAGAGGCTACCGATATTAACGGCGAAGATTTAGAAAGCGCTACTTCTGATATTAATGTTGAGACCGGCCAGCCGATTGTAGCCTTCCAAATGAAAGGCGGTTCGATACAAAAATTTGCCGACTTAACTAAAAGGATTAATCAGAAGAATGAACGGCTAGTAATTATTTTAGATAATGAGCCATTATTTAATGGTACAGTCTCGACCCCAATTACCGACGGTAAAGGGGAGATGACAGGCTTTAAGGACCTTAAGGATGCCAAAGCTACGGCAGATTTACTCAATGCCGGCGCTCTGCCAGTACCAGTTAGCTTGGTAGAACAACGCACAGTTGGCGCCACCCTAGGCGCTGAATCTATTCAGCGCAGTCTGTTTGCAGGCTTAATTGGTTTAGTAGCAGTCTTGGTATTCATGATTATTTATTATCGTCTGGCAGGCTTAGTGGCAGCTGGCGCCCTAGTCATATATGCATTGATAACGATTGATATTTTTAAACTATCTGGGCTGACTCAATCGCCCATCGTACTAACCCTTGCCGGCATCGCTGGCTTTGTACTGAGCATTGGCATGGCCGTAGATGCTAATATCTTGATTTTTGAGCGCATGAAGGAAGAGATTCGAGCTGGTAGCTCAGTAGCAGTAGGTATGGACACTGGTTTTAAGCGAGCCTGGACGAGTATTAGGGACTCTAATGTCTCAACGCTAATAACCTGCACGGTACTTTATATTTCTGGCATCCCAATTATTAGGGGGTTTGCGGTAACTCTGGCAATTGGTGTAATCGTGAGTATGTTTACCGCTATTACAATTTCCAGGACATTAATGCAAGCTGTGGTGCGGACTAAAATTGGTTCTAAGCCTAGCTCTTATCGTATTAAGATGGAAAGCGAGACTAACCAATGAATATCGTAGGCAGGCGCAAGCTATGGTTTACAATTTCTATACTGCTAATCGTGCCTGGTACGATAGCGTTATTTGTCTGGGGGCTCAAACCGGGGATTGATTTTACGGGAGGGCAAGAGATAGAGGTAGCCGGGCAGATAACGCAGAGCGGGCTTCATGATATTGTTGCCCAAATTGGCGTCAAAGAAATAACCGTTACTACCAGTGGGAGCGATAGGCTTTTGGTTCGCTATAGTGATAAGGACTTGGCGCCAGAACTGGGCGATGCACAGCAAATCCGGCAAAATATTAATGTGCTCCTAAAACAAAAGGGCTTAACCGAAACTTCCTTCAGCTCTGTCGGACCATCAGTTAGTGAGGATATTACAAGGCGTGCTTTATTCGGTGTAGCACTAGCATCGATTGCGATACTTTTATATGTTGCTTTCGCTTTCCGCAATACTCCGCCGCCAGTTAGCCCCTGGAGTTTTGGCGCAACAGCAATTATCGCCTTACTGCACGATGCCCTATTCGTGTTAGGTATTTTTGCAATTCTTGGGCATTTCTTTGGGGTGCAGATAGATAGCCTGTTTGTAACGGCGATATTAACAGTTATTGGTTTTTCAGTGCACGATACGATAGTAGTTTATGATAGAATTCGCGAGAACCTTCGGCGCCTTAACAGGCCATTCGAGGAAATTGTAAATATTTCTATTAACGAAACTCTAGCCAGATCTCTTAATACATCCATTACGGTAGTTATTGTGCTGCTAGCTTTTTATCTATTCGGCGGAGAGTCTATTAAATACTTTATCTTAGCGTTACTAATCGGGATAATTTCAGGCACATACTCATCAATCTTTAATGCCTCACCATTACTAGTAGTTTATAATAATTGGAAAATTAAAAAAGCTAAAGCTAAGAGGTAGCAGAAGCTTGAGTCGTTAGGCTAGGGCGAAATAAAATACTAAAGCCCCAGCCGATAGTCCGACCAATGTAATGCAAACCCACAGCCATAGGTCGAATTCGGTATGGCTCTGCGCGACTGGTGCGGGCTGCTTATTAGTCAATACTTCTGATGGCGGGATAGGCTGATGGTCATATGTCGATAGAGGGCTACTCGGCAGAGGGTTACTCGGCTGAGGACTACTACCGGTAACTGGCCTACTAATGCCATCAACTGTCGCTGTTGAATCGTAGCCGTGCGGAGGAGGAAGCTCTGGTACCATTAGTCTTTTTAAGGTTGAGCGTATTTTATTGCTACCAACACTATCAACCGCAGTAGGGGGCTGTTGAGGGCTGGGGCTACCGCTAGGCATGGGCATCTCGGTATGACTTATGAATAGTGGGTTAGATTCAGTATAAAATCTTTGCATATTCCCACAATTTGAACACAAATAGCCCACCAAGCTTGGTGTCATAGTTGAATTACATTCTGGGCAGTATCTATCCATATATTGATTTTACTCACCTTTAATTTTACCACAAAAGTTATGCTTGAAAAAGTGTTGTCTTTTTTACTTTTATGGAGTAAAATGTTATTAATAAGAGGTCAAAACAAATGTTACAGTATTTTATTACTTCTAAGACAAGACGCAAAATAATCACCCTATTTAGTAAGTACCCTGACTATAGGGTGCATATTAGAGGTTTAGCCAAAATTACTAAAGAAGACCCGGGTAATATTAGCAGGGAACTGGCAAGGTTAGAGAAAATTGGCTATCTCAAGGCCTATAAAGAGGCAAATACCAAGGTCTATGGTGTTAATCAGAACTTCATACTATTTAAGGAATTACAGGGGATGGTACTCAAAACATCCAATAAGAGGTAGTAATGTAGTTATATTATTAAAAAACAAAAAGTGAGGTCAAAATAAAACAAATACACACAATTATTAGAACTATACGCTGCTCGGAGTTTGTGTTTGGCAAGCAATCTAAGCTCGTCGAAACGCAACGCCTCTTGCACAATGATCGCCAGAGATATGTCGCTAGCACTCCCGCTGGATTTAAGTCGAGATCTGGTTCGGATTTTTTCTTACAATAAATTAGACTAACATTTATTATTTTTTAGTAGTTTTTAGTTTAGACTAGATTTATGCAAAAAATTATTTGGGATTATTCTAAGGCCTTTGAGATAGACAGCGATATTGATGTTCCTAATAAACTTCTAGCTCATAGAGGGTTAAGCCGAGACCAAGCCCAGAACTTTTTGGAGCCTGATTATAATAATGGACTATCTGACCCTTTTGCTTTGCCTGGTATGGACAAGGCAGTCCGTCGAATACTGCGCGCCATTAAGACCAAAGAAAAGATAGTTATTTATGGCGATTACGATATCGATGGCTTAAGTGCCTCGGCCCTTTTGTATGATGCATTCACTACAATGGGGGTAGAGGCCGGGCTCTATATCCCAGATAGGTTCGAGGAAGGCTATGGGCTTAATTCAGAAGCTATAAAAAAACTAAAGAAGCAAAAAAACGATTTAATAATTACGGTTGATTGTGGTACAACAGCTCATGAGCAAGCAAAGCTGGCTCAGAAAATAGGCATTGATTTAATTATTACCGACCACCATGAACCAGATGGCGGTATCCCTAAAGGGGCTATTGCCTGTGTCAACCCGAAGTTAGATAAAAAAAATAAACTTGAGTATCTAGCTGGCGTCGGGGTAGCATTCTACCTCGTGCGAGCGTTGCAAACGAAAACTGATTTATTAAAACCTGGCCATGAGAAATGGCTACTAGATTTGGTAGCACTAGGGACAATTTGCGATGTCGTACCGCTAGTCGGTGATAATAGAATTTTAGCTAGCTATGGGTTAAGAGTACTCAAAATGACTCATAGGCAAGGCTTGCTGGCACTGGCCAAGAGCTCTATGGTTGATATAAAAATCGTCAATGAAATTGATTTAGGTTTCAAAATAGGCCCAAGGCTAAATGCCGCCGGGCGTCTAGCACATGCTCAAAAAGCTCTCGATTTATTAATTACTAAGGACCCTCAAGCAGCAGCAGCCATTGCCCTAGAACTCGGCGAGCTTAATTACAAAAGACAACAAGCTACTAAAGAGATATTGGCGGCTTGCAGTAAGCAAGCTAGCCGCTATAGGAGGGATCCGATACTAGTGCTATCAGACCCCGAGTGGTCACATGGTGTAGTCGGCATTGTAGCAAGCAAAATATCTGAAAAATGGCATAAGCCAACAATTATTTTGCAAGAATTAGGAGAAGTATCTAAAGGCTCAGCGAGAAGTTACGGGACATTTGATATTATTAAGGCCATCAGGAGCTGTGAGGGTTTTCTAGAGAGTTGCGGTGGGCATAGCTTTGCGGCTGGCCTAAAACTAAAGACAGATCGGCTAACAGAGTTGCGCTATAGAATAAATCAGTATGCCGTTGCTAATATGGACGTTAAGAATAACTTTAGGACTCTCACGGTTGGAGTTAATTTATCTAGCCAAAGTGCCAATATCAAACTATATGATGAGATTACTCAGTTAGCACCATTTGGGAATGCCAATAAAAGACCGTATTTGATGGGCCGATACGAAATTGTGCAAATTAGGTTAGTCGGGGATGATTCTTCGCATCTTCGTTTGCAGTTAGCTGATACTAATGGCAACCAGCATACAGCGATTGGGTTTGGTATGGCCAGCTCTTACCAGTGGCTAGAAAATAACAAGACCATTGAACTAGTCTTTGAACTGAGCGAAAACATCTGGCAAAACAAAAGGCAGCATCAACTAGAGATAATTGATATTAGGCCATATGAACACTAGAGTTGTTCTAAATGCTTAGTTTCATATAGTATTAGCACTCTGATTATAGCTAGTACATCTGGTATATAAGTATTATAGTAGGGATAGCAAACTCGCTACTAATATCGTAAACCAATACTATATCTGAAGGGCAATATTTAAACCTTATAATTCTTAATTAAATAATTTGTTCATTAGTTAGGGTTTGTTGAAATATTAATTTGTAGCTAAGATGTATATATGGGACAAATCGAATATCAAAAGCCTAGAGGTATGCAAGATATATTGCCTAGCGACCAAGTACTCTGGGCCCATATAACCGAAACCTATATCGGTCTTTGCGAATCTGCTGGTATAGAGAGAATCTCGACGCCGATTTTGGAGTCGACGGCTTTATTTACTAGAGCTGTCGGGGAAGGCACCGAGGTTGTTAGCAAGGAGATGTATAGCTTTGATGATAAATCTGGCAATAGCCTGACATTGAAACCAGAGAGTACAGCAGGAGTGGTTAGGGCTTATATCGAGAACGGCATGAATAGCTTGCCTAAGCCAGTGCTACTATATTATCTTGAGCCACATTTTAGGTATGAAAGACCTCAATCGGGGCGCTATAGACAACACAACCAGCTGGGCTTAGAAATTTTTGGCGACCCTACACCTA
This sequence comes from Patescibacteria group bacterium UBA4664, assembly GCA_943354915.1. Classification (GTDB taxonomy): domain Bacteria; phylum Patescibacteriota; class Saccharimonadia; order CAILAD01; family BJGX01; genus SICB01. The sequence continues at coordinate 26,237 of CALRDO010000003.1, read as the reverse complement.
ATAGTGATGTACAGGTCATAAATCTTGGAGCTAGACTCTTTAACAAGCTAGGAATTGGCTATCTACTATCTATCAATTGTATTGGCTCGGCTGAAGACCGCAAAAAATACATTGAGGTTTTGAAAAAATATTTTACCAAGTACTCGGCAGATTTACCTGATATTAACAAAAAACAGCTAGAGACTAATCCGCTCCGTATTCTCGATAGTAAGGATCCTGATGTCGTTAAGCTAATTGAAGATTCTCCACAGATTTTAGATTACTTAGGTAAGGAATCCTCTGCAAGGTTTCAGCAGATTTTAGAATTGCTAGAGCGCTGCGGCGTAGCTTACCAGCTCAATAGTAGGCTAGTTAGAGGGCTTGATTATTATAATGGTACGGTTTTTGAGTTTTTATCAACCAGCGGGACAGCAAGGGATAGCCTCGGCGGCGGCGGGCGATACGATAAGCTCGTCCAGCAAATGGGTGGGGCTGATACTCCGGCCATTGGTATGGGGCTAGGCGTTGAGAGAATTAAGCTAGAATTGGAGCATTTAAAGTTTGTCCCAGATGCCACCCCGCCAGATGTATACGTGGTAGCCATTGGTGGCCAGGCAACCAATGAGGCAGAAGTCGTGCGTGAATATTTACTCAATGAAGGCTTTCGAGTTGGGGCCAATCTATCTAAGAAGTCTCTCGGGGATCAGTTGGCGCTAGCCAGTAAATCTAAGGCTCAGCACGCCGTTGTAATCGGCAATAGGGAGGCAAAATTAAACGAGGCCATCATTAAGGACTTGGCGAGCGGGAATCAGCAGGTTATTAGCCGAGATAAACTTGTTGCTACTCTCAAGACACTGCTTAACCCTTGAGTTTTTTGCCGTTTTCAGATATAATTATACGGATTTAAAAATATTTTAATAATCCTAAAGGAGTGCCAATTGTTACAGGTTATCAGAAAAGACGATGAATCAGTCGAAAACTTGGTTAGACGCTTTAATAAAAAAGTCATACAATCAGGTATATTAACTACTGCCCGTCAGAAAAAGTATTTTCAGAAGCCGATTTCGAAGGTTGAAGCTAGAGCCGTTGCTATCCGCAAAAGAGTTCGCAAGGAACAGAAAATACGCGAACTAATCGGAATGAGATAGTGGACTTAACTCAGCAATTAGAGTCTGATTTAGTCTCTGCTATGAAATTGCGCGATGAGGTGCGTACCACGACCTTAAGGCTTTTAAAAAGTTCACTTAAGAATTATCAAATAGAGCTAGGTCGTGATTTGACTATGCAGGAGTCCCTCTCGGTACTCCAAAAAGAAGCCAAAAAACACCAGGATTCAATTAATCAATTCGGCGCCGCCAACAGACAAGATTTGGTTAGCGAGGAGCAGGCCGAGCTAGATATTATTGAAAAGTATCTACCGGCGCAAATGAGCCAAGCAGATGTTAGTAAGGCAGTTGACTCAGCAATTACGGAGTTAGGCGCTAGTTCAATGGCAGATATGGGTAAGGTTATTGGCCATGTTCGCCAAAAAACTGCTGGTCAAGCAGATGGGGGCTTGATTGCTCAGCTGGCAAAGCAGAAACTATCTTAAGAAAAACTTATGGCAATTCAATACACCATTGAGGGCAAGAGCTTACTAAAAACAGCCCAACTGCGGGCCGTTGCTCGCGGTATCGAAAAATTTACCACTACGTCTAGTACCGATAGCCACGCCGGCGATCAAATAGTAGGCTTATCTTTTGTCACTACTAAAACGATTCAAAAGCTTAATAAGCATTATGCCAGTAATGATTATCCAACAGATGTCTTGAGCTTTAATTATAGTGCCGATAAAAATAAGGGAGCTAGCGGCGATATTGTAATTTGCGAGGAAATAGCCAGAAGCCAAGCCGATAAGCATAATGTTAGCCTGGAGGCAGAGCTGACATTACTTTTACTGCATGGCACCCTGCATTTATTGGGTTTTGACCATCAAGACCAAGCTCAAATAACTAGCCTAGACAAGCTCCAAAGTGATATTATGGAAGCATTGCATTATAAATATAGGGATTTTGAATGGTCACATTAGCTAGTTTTAGATATGCCCTACGAGGCTTAAGGGCAGTAATAAGTTCTGAACGAAATGCTAAATTGCATCTAGTCTTTGCGCTTGCTGCAATTTTGCTATCATTTTTACTCAAGATTAGCACCCTAGAGTTTTTATTTGTCGTAACCTTTATAGTGATGGTCCTGTTAGCAGAGATTATTAATACCGCATTCGAAAAAACCCTAGACCTAATTAGCCAAGAAAACAATCATCTCGTCCAGCTTACTAAAGATATGATGGCCGCCGGCGTGTTAATCACGGCGGTTGGGGCGCTCGTAGTGGCAGCTGTTATTTTCGGACCCAAAGTATACACCATTTTAAATGACCTTATTCGATGAAGCAGCTAATAATAATTATTGGTTTGCCTGGTTCTGGCAAGGATACTCAAATAGAGCTGCTGGCTAAATTACGTAAAATTGAAATTATCAGGATTGGCGATTTAATTAGGCAGAGGGCGACAACTGACCAAACAGTTAGGCAAGCGCTAGAAGCGGGGGATTTGGTAGATTACGGTATCGTTAATGAAATGATACAGCAGCAACTAGAAAGTTTTGCCGATGGTAGTGTTATTATTTCAGACGGCTTCCCTAGAGATGTCGACCAAGCTAAATGGGTGGAAGAATATGCCCAGTCCCATGACATCAATGTTGCAAAATATCTACTGATAGATATTTCTGACGAAGAATCCCTCCAGAGGCTTCTAAAGAGAGGCCGCCATGACGATAGCCAGACTATTATTCAAAATAGGATAGCGGTTTTCCACAGGCTAACCGATGAGGTTATTAGCCACGCGAAAGAGCAAGGGATTTTTGTAGCAGTAGATGGGGCAGGAGACCCCCTAGAGATATCGCAGAGGATTAAAACAGCCCTGCAATGGTAGCCACTAAGATTAAAACATCTGAGGAAATTGATAATATACGCCGTAGCGGTGAAATCTTAACGGCAGTCTTAGATATTCTGGTAGGCCTTGCCAAGCCAGGAGTAACTAGCCTCGCGTTAGACCGAGTTGCTCAAGAAGAAACCGCAAAGCTCGGCGCTAAGCCAGCATTTTTGGGTTACCAAGGGTTCCCAGGTAGCGTCTGCGTATCTGTTAACAACGAGATTGTTCATGCTCTGCCAAATGAGCGTAAATTACAAAATGGCGACCTAGTAGGTATTGACTACGGTGTTAATTATAACGGGATGATAACAGACGCCGCGCGCAGTATTAGTATTGGCAAGCCCTCAAAGGACGGAGCAAGGCTACTAGAAGGTTGCTATGAGGCCCTGCTAGAGGCTTTGAAGGTCATTAAAGACGGGGTTAGAGTTGGCGATATTAGTGCTGTTATTGAGCATCATTTAAGAAAGCACAAGCTGAGGCCGATATACAGCTTAACCGGGCATGGTGTTGGCCACCAGCTACACGAGGACCCTGTTATTGCTAATTATGGTACTGCCGGTACCGGTGAAGTGCTCAAGGCTGGCATGACTATTGCTATTGAGCCGATTGCATCAATTAGTACCAACGATTTATATCTAGCTGATGATGGATGGACCTATATGACCAGAGACGGATCGTTGAGTGCTCAATTTGAGAATACAGTTCTTGTTACAAAAAATGGCTGCGAAGTGCTGGCTAGCTAGCTAATATTTGAACTACTAGCCACGCTTGCAGTATAATAGGTAGCTATGGCACCTAAAGACGAAGAAACATACGTTGGTTTAGATATTAGCTCAAGTAAGGTAGTTTGTGTTGTTGGCTTGCACCAGCAGGATTCGGCACTCCCTAGCATTATAGGACTTGGGGTCTCCCCTACATCTGGCGTCAGAAAAGGCGTAGTGGTAGATGTGGAAGAAACCGTTAGCTCCATTACGGCGGCACTAGAAGAAGCCGAGCGGATGAGTGGGATAGCAATAGAACGAGCTACGATAGCTGTTGATGGCGCCCATATTCAAAGTTTAAATTCTAAGGGTGTGATTGCAGTATCAAGAGCCGACCATGAGATTACTAAAGAAGAATTAGTTCGCGTTGAGCAAGCTTCAACTGCAATCCAGTTAGAATCCAATAGACAGATTCTGCAGGTAATCCCACGAAATTATAGCGTCGATGGCCAGTCCGGTATTACTGATCCGGTTGGCATGAGCGGGATCCGCCTTGAAGTTGATACGCATATTATTACAGGCCTCAGCCCAGCATTAAAAAACCTGCAAAATGCTGTATTTAGATCTGGAGTTCAAATCAATAGCCAGCTGATTGTACCAATCGCCGCCGCCCGTACGGTATTAACCAAGAAACAAATGGAACTCGGTGTAGCATTGGTACATCTTGGGTCTCAAACGACTGGCATTGCGGTTTATAACGAGGGGAAGCTATCGTATACCAATATTATTCCAATGGGGTCCAATAATATTACGAAGGACTTGGTTTATGGGTTACGAACAGGTATTGAAATTGCCGAACAGGTTAAGATTAAATATGGCACTGCTCAGCATCCAAGCCCTCGAGATCAACTAAAAATTGACCTTTCCGAATTTGGTGGCAAAGGCGTTGTAGCCAAAAATGACGTCGACAAGATAATTTTCGCTAGACTTAGTGAGATTTTCGAACTAGCGGCGAAAGAGATAACAAAAATTGACCAGCACCAGCAGCTTTCAGCGGGGGTGGTCTTAACTGGAGGAGGTGCAAAGATGACCGAAATTGCTGAGTTTGCTAAGGGTTTCGTAAAACTACCAACTGCGGTTGGCTCCTCCCAGAAGTATACCGGCGTTTCAGATAAGATTACAGATCCTGCCTATGCCGTTGCAATTGGGTTAATGCTAGAAGATATGGATATACCCAAAACTAGCAAATCTCGTAGTTTTGATGGTGCAATCGGCAGAATCGGCCATAAAGCTAAGGCCATTTTTAAGAGATTAATGCCCTAGCCCGCAGTTATTTATAAATAGTTCCTTATTGTGCCTAAAATTCTAAAATAGTAGGTAGTTATTTTTTAATCGCGCTTAGCTCAAAAAAATAGAACAATTAATTTTTTGCAACGAACACATTATTTATACCTTATAAAGTTATAAAAATCTTGAACAAATATATTGCATAAGACGGTTTGTTTGTATATAATAAATGTATCCTTTTCTAATTAAAAAGGTATGTGGTAAGGCAGATTACATCTGGGAGGGTACTATCCTTCCCAAGCAATTATTCTAGGAGTAGGGAGGTATAAATATATGGCAGAAATCTTACCAGAAATAGAAACATTCGCGCGTATTAAAGTCATCGGTATTGGTGGCGGCGGAGGCAATGCCCTAAATAGAATGGTTCAATCCAAACTAAGGGGTATTGATTTCGTTGCTATTAATACTGACGCCCAAGCGCTGCATTGGTCGCAGGCTAACACCAAGGTTCATATTGGCAAGGAGGCTACGCGTGGTTTGGGTGCTGGCGCTAACCCAGAGATTGGCCGACAAGCCGCCGAGGAGAGCGAAGAGGCTATTTACAATGCCTTAAAGCATTCCGAAATGGTCTTTATCACTGCTGGCTATGGGGGCGGTACAGGTTCGGGAGCTGCACCAGTAGTTGCTAGAATAGCAAGGGATATAGGTGCCTTAACTGTTGCAATTATCACTAAGCCTTTCTCCTTTGAAGGGGATAGACGCCGTAAAATCTGCGAGGCGGGTATCGAGGAACTGAAGGATAAGGTTGATACCCTTATCACTATCCCTAATGATAGGATTCTACAGCTAGTTGATCGTAAAACGACATTGCTAGATGCCTTTGGTACGGTTGATGATGTTTTAAAGCAAGGCGTACAGGGTATTGCTGACCTAATTACAGTTAATGGGTTGGTTAATTTAGATTTTGCTGATGTCAAATCTATTATGAGTAACGCTGGCTCGGCACTAATGGGTATCGGACAGGGTTCGGGCGATACCAGGGCAATTGATGCCGTTAAATATGCTATGGACTCGCCACTACTAGATGTCTCCATACAGGGTGCTAAGGGAGTGCTAATTAACTTTACTGGTGGTCGAGATATGGGCATGCACGAGATTGAGGAGGCAGCGAAATTAATACACGATTCGGTTGATCCTGAAGCCAATATTATCTGGGGGACTGTATTAGATGAGAACTTGACTGGTGAGATCAGGGTGACCTTAGTTGCTACTGGCTTTGATAGCCATAAAAGTACTCCCACTAATTTTCCAGTCAGGCTAGGGCGTGAAGCGCCCAGTATTTTTGGAGATTCGGAAGATGCCCTAGCAGAAACCGAACCGGCTGAAATGCCATTTTTGAAAAATTACGACTCTAAGCCTGTTTTTGATGATACCGACGATGAGCCTCTAGTAAGCGCAAAACCCAAAAAATCCTCATTATTTGGCAACAACGAAAGTGCCCTAGACGAGGAAACCATTGATTTTGCCTTTGATGTAGAAGATTATAATAAGGAGTCAGCCAGAACTGAACTCCCAGAGGAGCCTATTGTAGAGACTATATCTACAAATTTTGATCAAGCCGAGGATGATGATTCTGATCTGCCAGCCTATAAGAGACTGGGCTTAAAGATAGGCCGACCAAAGGCTAAGAAAGTCGATGACGATATGCCAAGCTTTGTAAAGAAAAAGCTTTAGCGGGGTAGATATGAAGTGCCCCGTTTGCAGTATAGAAGAAAGCCGGGTACTTGAGTCGCGAGACGTGGAAGGTGCTAGTTCTATCCGCCGGCGACGCGAATGCCTTGATTGCAAACATCGCTATACAACCTATGAGCGACTAGAGGTACCGAACCTTTTTGTTATTAAGAAAAACGGCGAACGGGAGCTATTTGATAAACCGAAATTATCAATAGGAGTCTATAAGGCATTTGAAAAAAGGCCAGTTGAAGCTGTGCGGATTGAAGAGCTTATTGCCGAAGTGGAGCGCCTGGCGCGCGGGCTAGACCAGCCCGAGCTACCAACTAGCAAACTTGGCGCTATTGTAATGGACGAATTATTAAAAGTTGATGACGTAGCATATGTTAGGTTTGCTAGTGTTTATCGAAGCTTTGCAAGTCTATCTAGTTTTGAGAAGGAATTAACTAAAATCAAAAAACTCCATAATTAAATTGCTTATGTTAAAATATAAGCAATATGAAGGCAACACTTTTTTATAGCAGGGGGGATATCAAGAAATTTAGGCTTGAGCTATTGGAGTTAAAGAAAAACCTCAAGTTAAACCATGTCAGATTAAGCGCAGTTGATATTAACTCGGCCAGCGCAATTAGTACGATTGGGGCCTATGATATTTTAAGCTTTCCAGCGCTACTCTTACTCAGAGACGACGATACCTTCCAGGCCGTCTGGCAAGGGACTTTGCCGACCAGCAATGAACTCCACCAAGCAATTGGCTATATCTAGTATTTAACTCATTATAATACTATAATAAGTATAGTTAAGGCGTTAGGATACGATTGGTTATCGACCAAGAGTGCGTTTTTTTAAAACGCAGCGCCGTGGGAAGAAAACCCTGCTAGGCAGAGTTAGTAGAACCCATCGCTCGAGACGCGACAGAGCTCATTAATGAAGTGCCCTTTTAAAAAAGGGAAGTCAGGTGGTACCGTTCAATAATATATGAACCCTGACACCGCATCGAGTATTTGATATGATGCGGTGTCTTAATATTTTAAGGGAGCCCTGTAATGAAAAAATTACCTCAGTACAAACCAAAAGTAGTCGAAGAAGCAATGCTCAAGGCCTGGCAGGATGAGGGCACCTTCGCAGCCACATTACAGAAAACTAAAAATGGTAAACCATTTAGTTTTTACGATGGCCCACCATTTGCAAATGGGCTTCCTCACTTCGGGCACAGCCTAGTGACTAGCATCAAGGATTCAATTGGGCGATTCCAAACTATGAAGGGAAGGTACGTGGAGCGTAGAAACGGCTGGGATTGCCATGGCTTACCGGTAGAATTTGAAATAGAAAAACAGTTTAATGTTGTTGGCAAACAGCAAATTATGGAGTTGGGACTAGAGAAATTCAATAATGCCTGCCGGGACTCTGTTTTTAAATATAAGAGCGACTGGGAAAGTTACTTTGATAGAATTGGTCGCTGGACGGATAAAGAAAATGCCTATGCTACTATCGATAATCAATATATTGAGTCGGAATGGTGGACATTTGCGCAGATTTATAAAAAAGGCTTAATTTATAAGGGCTTTAAGTGCATGCCTTATTGTCCGCGCTGTGCTACACCACTTAGTAATTTTGAGGTTAATGAGGGCTACAAAGATAACGTCTCGGACCCTAGCGTGATTGTAAAGTTCAAGCTACAAGGCGAGCAGGCAAGCTTATTGGCATGGACTACAACGCCATGGAGCCTACCGGGTAATTGTGCCCTGGCAATTGCGCCCAATGCTAAATATCTGCTTATTAATGTTCATTATCAGGACGGAACAAGCGAGCAGTTGATAATTGCCGAAAAACGCCTGGAGAGCATCAAGACCGATAGCTATGAGGTCTTGAAGACTATCGCAGCTAGCGATTTAGTCGGCAAGAGCTACCAGCCATTATTTGATATTAAGGGTACGACAAAGCATCAGAATCTTTACAAAATATGGGCCGTGGATTTTGTTAGCGTCGATGATGGAACCGGGATCTTACACGTAGCCCCAGCTTTTGGTGAGGACGATCTCACCTTAGGCCAGCAGAAGGATATCCCTATCATTAATACTATTGATTTGTCAGGCAAAGTTAAGCAAAATATGGGGCTGGACGCCATAGAGGGTAAGTTTTTCAAATCAGCCGATAAAATAATCATAGAGGAGCTAACGAAGCAGGGTAAAATCTATTCGGCAGAAACATTTGCGCATACCTACCCTTATTGTTACCGCTGCGATACCCCACTGCTTTACTATGCTATTGATACATGGTTTATCGCTGTCTCTACAATTAAAAAAGAGTTACTAGCAGCAGCTCAAGAGATTAATTGGACTCCCTCTAATATCAAAGCTGGCAGTTTTGGCAAATGGCTGGAGGGTGCTAGGGACTGGGCGGTATCGCGGAATCGCTACTGGGGTGCACCGATGCCAATTTGGGTTAACATTAAAGACGAGAGCGACATAGTAGTCGTAGAAAGCATTGAAGAGCTTCAAAAGCTAGCCGGCCCAGATATTGATTTATCTGATTTGCACCGTCCTTTTATAGATAGCGTTACGATACAAAAAGGCAAAAAAGTATACAAGCGCGTTGAGGAGGTTCTGGATTGCTGGTTTGACTCTGGCTCGATGCCAATAGCCCAGCAACACTACCCTTTTGAAAACACTGATAAATTTAAAAATAGTTTGCCAGCAGATTTTATTGGCGAGGGGCTTGATCAGACTAGATTATGGTTTTATGTTTTACATGTCATCTCAACGATTGTACTAGGTAAGCCTGCTTATCGAAATGTTTTGGTCAACGGAATGATTACCGCCGCCGATGGACAAAAGCTATCCAAGAGGCTTAAAAATTATCCACCACTTCAAGATGTCTTTGACCTTGAAGGAGCGGATAGCTTAAGGTACTACCTACTATCTAGCGCGCCAGCCCTTTCGGCTGATAATATGCGCTTTGACCGCGCTAGCCTTAGTGACATTAATCGGAATTTATTTATGACACTTTATAATAGTGCTTCTTTTATGAGTTTATATAGCGAGATTGACAACTGGAAGCCAGAGAGTTTGGATATGCCAACAGGCCTAGAGAACCCTCTTGATATCTGGCTAGTGGCAAGGGTATCCAACACCATTAAAGAGGTTACTACTGCCGCTAATAATTTTGAATTAGCCAAAGCATGTTGGCCCGTTTATAAATTGGTTGATGATTTATCCAATTGGTATGTGCGGCGGAGCCGTAGAAGATTCTGGAAGTCAGAGGACGATTTAGATAAATCGCAAGCGTACCAGACACTACACTGGTCGCTAATAACTATTTGCCAATTGCTCGCCCCGTGGGCTCCGTTTATGAGTGACTGGCTATATCGACATCTAACAGCAGATATTCTAGCTGCTCCACAGTCGGTGCATTTGAGTGACTGGCCCAATGCTCACCAGCATGATGGGGATATTTTAGTGGATATGGATGCTGTGCGCCGTTATGTTAACGATGGCCTTGCTAAACGCTCTGAGCATAAAATTAAAGTTCGCCAGCCGTTGCAGAGTGTGGTACTCTATGGGCCTAAAAAAATTACCAAAGAGCTCTCGGCAATTATTGCCGATGAGCTCAATGTTAAGGAAGTACAATATAAAAAGAGCGATCTAGTGGAGGTCCAGCTAGACACTAATATCTCTCCAACGCTTAGAAACGAAGGCCTCGCAAGGGATATCATCCGCAATGTTCAATCCTGCCGTAAAGAAGCTGGCCTGGTAATTGAGAACCGTATTAAGCTGGCCATTATTACAAAATCTAGTATCCTCAAGCTGGCCCTCGAGGAATATCAGGAATTAATATCTCACGAAACATTGGCTAAGGAGTACGCGCTAGAGTCTAAGTCTTACCAGTTCAAAAAGACATTAGCTATGGACGGCGATGAATTGATAATTGAGCTAGAAAAGCATGAAGCCTAAATCAGTTTGGCAGATTGGTAATTTTGATAATCTATTATTAGCCGCTTCTACTCTGCTCGTAGTATTAGGCTTAACAGTATTGTACTCGCTAGGCATTAAGGCCAAGCAGGTTTCCAACCAACTAGATAGCACCAGGCAAATTGTCTATGCCTTAATTGGCTTTTTACTACTCGTACTTGCCGCCAGGAATGACTATAGAGTATTAAGGAACTATAGCGGTGTTTTATACTTTTTTATGATAGCTACACTCTTGGCTGTTGAGCTATTTGGCGCAACAAGATTGGGGGCGACACGTTGGATAGCACTTGGTTCATTCCAATTCCAGCCATCGGAGCTTGCTAAGCTCATCCTGATAATAGTGCTTGCCAAGTTTTATTCTCAAAACTTTGATTTCACTGATCAATTAAGATTTTTAGTAAAATCATTAGCCTATACACTACCTGCAATATTCTTAGTTCTGGCTCAGCCAGACTTAGGTACCGCTATTGTCCTAGGGTTTATTTGGTTGGTCATGACACTATCCACAAAAGTTAAAAAGAAATATATTCTTGGGCTGCTACTTTTATTGCTAGTCATGATGCCGATTCTATACCCAACGCTTAAGGGCTACCAGAAAGAGCGTATTGATACATTTCTACAGCCTGGTGCGGACCCTAGCGGGGCTGGCTATAATGTTAATCAAGCAATTATCGCTGTTGGGTCTGGAGGATTATACGGGCAGGGTTTAGGAGCTGGGAGCCAGAGCCAAGGCAATTTTCTACCTAGCTCCCATACCGATTTTGTATTTGCGGTGCTGTCTGAAAAGTTAGGATTTCTTGGGGCACTAGTTAGTATATTACTTTTTGTAGCCGTAATGGTTAGGATTATAATTGATGCTGGGCTTAGCCCGGACAGATTTGGCAGTTTGATTTGTATCGGGGTAGCTACAATGTTTGTCGTACATATTTTTGTTAACATTGGTATGAACCTGGGCATTATGCCTGTTACTGGCATTCCGTTGCCATTTATATCGGCCGGTGGAACGAGCTTAATGGTTAGTTTATTTTCGGTTGGGCTCGTCGAGAGTATTTATTTTAGGCGGCGAGGTCGAGAGTTAACTAATTCGGAACTAGTATGATGCAGCCAAAACAATTGTTGATAGTGGGAGTACTGCTAATTACAGTAGGAGTAGCAGTTGGGTATAGCAAAATTCAAGCGCACACTACTCGTCCAGTGGGTGAGTTCTATGATGTACGAGAGGTTCACGATGGAGACACGCTGGAGATACTACGCTATGGTAAACTCGAGAAGGTTCGTTTTATTGGCATTGATACCCCCGAAACTATTGATCCTCGCAAGCCCGTGCAGTGTTTTGGCAAGGAGGCTTCACAAAAAACCAAAGAGCTCCTAACCGGCAAAAGTATTAGCCTTGAGTTTGATCCAGTTGTAGGTGAGCGTGATAAATATAATCGTTTGCTGGCCTATGTTTGGGAGCAGGGCAAGCTTATTAATCTATCGCTTATTGAGGAGGGATATGCTCATGAATATACCTATCGGTCCCAAGCTTATAAATATCAAAATGATTTTAAGCAAGCAGAGCTCAGAGCTCGGGAGGGCGAAGTAGGTTTATGGTCGCCAAAAACTTGCTCCGGAACTACAAAGTAATTAGAATGTATAAATTATGAATTTACCATATGACAAAATAAAAAAACATCGCGAGAGGGAGCTCGTTGAGAAGTTTCTGCAAGTATGCCCAGAGTATCATGGCTGGGTTTTTCAGTCGTATGCCGAGAACCCAGATATGATCTACGCTAAGGATGGAGGGTTGTTGGGTTTTGACAGCGTTATAATCTCAGACGACCAAGCCTCGGTGCAGTGTGTTTATAACCCCCAGCTGTGCCGGCTATCTTTGCCTGCCAACTTACCACACGACGAACGCTTAAACCAAATCGAAATATTTTTTGCGAACAAACTCCTTACGCACCTTAGGCACTATAGCGTGCCGACCGTATTAGTTTTTACGCTAGTAGATACCAGTGGCACGAGCTTTGAGGACCTTGTAGCAATTGCTAAAAAATTTAAGCTTCCCAAGCTTGATAGTTTTAAAATACTGGCCTACTATATTTGCGACAATACCAACTACATTAAGATTGCTTCGGCCTAATTTTTAATTTATAATTATAAGCATAAGCTTTAAGAATTAATTAATTTTACAGAAAGGTGAGATGTCAAATGGCTATGAAAAAGATTACGGTTGAGGGTCTTAGAAAGTTCAATATATTTATGTTTGTATTTTTTGCAATTCAAGTGGCGGTGATGTTTATGATTGCCAATGCTAAGGTTAAGTTTCCGATTAGTGTCAGCTACCTGACATTTAATACCAGCACCGAAAGCCTCGACTCCGCCACCAAGTCTATATATCAGCTACCCTTGGTTTGGTTGATTCTAGCGTTCTTGGTCATGTGCATGCTAGCCCACCTGATAATTTCTACTATCTACTACCGCCGTTACAAAAAAGACCTCAAGCTTGGTATGAACCGAGCTCGCTGGATAGAATACAGCTTTTCGGCTAGCACCATGATTGTGGCAATTGCATTACTAACGGGCATTTACGACTTAGTCAGCTTAATTTGTTTATTTGCACTGGTGATGGTCATGAACCTCTGCGGTCTAATAATGGAGATCCACAACCAAACTACCGAAAAAACAAAATGGGTTAGCTACATTGTGGGTTGTATTGCAGGTATCGTGCCCTGGATATGTATTGCAATCTATTTTTGGGCCAGCGCTTCTAGCTCGACCTCGGACGCCAAAATACCAGCATTTGTTTATTGGATCTTTATTACTATCTCTTTGTTTTTCAATTGTTTTGCTATCAATATGTTCTTGCAGTACAAAAAGTGGGGACCCTGGAAGAACTACCTCTACGGCGAACGCGTTTATATTATTCTGAGCCTGGTTGCCAAGACGGCTTTAGCTTGGCAGGTCTTCGCCGGTACTCTTAGGCCCTAAAAATGGCTCGCCGGCACAAGCTCAAGCGTACACTCGGTATATTTTTGGTAACTATTTATGGCCTAGGCAATATTGTCGGGGCCGGGATATATGCCCTGATTGGCAAGGTCGCAGGTGAGGCTGGCATGGCTACCCCCTTGGCTTTTTTACTATCTATGTTGATAGCTTCATTTAGCGCCCTCTCTTTTGCTGAATTATCTAGCCTTCACCCTTATAGTGAGGGAGTATCTGCTTATGTCCATCGGGCCTTCAAAAGAAAGTCAGTCTCGATTGCAGTTGGGTTATTAATGATGGTTGCTACGATAGTATCGGCCGCCACCCTAGCCAGAGCCTTTGGTGGTTATGTTTTTAGTTCAACGGAGATAATAATGCCTATTGGCTCAACATTAATAATACTAGTTCTTGGTTTCGTTGCCTCATGGGGGGTGAAGGAATCCCTAATATTTGCGGCCGTACATACATTAATAGAAATTGCTGGCTTGATAGCCATCATTTGGTTTGGTAAGGAGACTTTGGGCGTAGCATTTGCTAACCCCAGCGCGATGATAGATATTCGGGCCGTTGGTATGACTGGACTACTCTCCGGAGCATTCCTAGCTTTTTATGCCTATATTGGCATTGAGGATATGGTCCATTTATCGGAGGAAACAAAAAACCCTCGCTTTATAATGCCAATGGCTATAGTCTCAGCCATGACGATTGCAACGGTTTTGTATATATTAATAGCAATTGTCGCTACTAGCACTATCCCTGCGGAGCAGTTACAGGCATCTACGGCACCACTTAGTTTGGTTTTTAATAAAATTACTAACTCCCCGGCATGGATTATTACTATAATCGCCTTAACCGCCACGGCCGGAGGGGTGCTAGCTCACCTAATTAGTGGCTCGAGATTACTATACGGCATGGCCGAAGTTGGCTGGGTACACAAACGCTTAGCTATGGTCCACGAGCGTCGCCAAACTCCTTCGCTAGCTATTATAGTAATGGTCATAGCTTCCTCGCTACTAGCAATATTTTTTGATCTTACCACTCTGGCAGTTACTACTAGCTATTTAATTTTAATTGTTTTTGCGATAGTTAACTTATCTTTAATATACTGGAAGGTAAAACACCGCCGGCTGCAACGGCCAATTTTTAGCGTACCACTAGTAGTGCCAATCTTAGGGTTGTTATTTAGCATGACATTACTAGCGACACAAACAATAGACTTATTTAATCTGTTATAATTAATTGATGAAAGCATACGACTTAATAATTATTGGAGCCGGCCCGGCTGGCTACACGGCAGCTATTTATGCTGCCAGAGCAAACATTAAAGTACTAATGGTAGCAGGTACAACGCCTGGCGGACAGCTCTTATTAACTACCGAAGTCGAAAATTTTCCAGGGCTTAAGGATGGCATATTGGGGCCCGAGCTGATGGACGCAATGAAAGCCCAGGCTAAAAGGTTTGGGGTAGAAATTATCCAAGAATTTGCGACCAAAGTAGAACTAGGGGGTCAGCCCAAGAAGTTGTTAATTGGCAAACAGGAGTATTTGACTAAAACTATCATTATAGCTACTGGCGCTAGCGCTAATTGGTTAGGGCTCGATAGCGAACAGCGACTAATGGGCAATGGAGTTTCGTCTTGTGCCACCTGTGATGGATTCTTTTTTAAGGACCAAGAGGTTGTTGTGGTTGGCGGCGGCGATAGCGCCATGGAAGAGTCGCTAACGCTGGCCAAATTAGCTAGTAAAGTTACGCTCATTCATCGGCGAGATAAATTTAGGGCTAGCAAGATAATGCAAGAAAGAGTGCTCAAGAATAATAAGATTGAAGTGATATGGGACTCGGAAGTTCTAGAGGTTTTAGGAAAAGATAAGGTTGAGGGCGTGAAGATCAAAAATATTAAAACTGCGAAAACTAAAAAAATAGCCTGCCAAGGGTTCTTTGTAGCAGTTGGGCACACACCGGCTACTGCTTTATTTAAGGGGTCCCTAGAGATGGATAAAACTGGGTACTTAGTAGTTAAGGATAATGTTAAAACTGCTATTGATGGAGTTTTTGCGGCAGGTGATGTTGCTGACCCACTTTATCGCCAGGCGGTTACAGCAGCAGGCGATGGCTGTAGGGCTGCACTAGAGGTAGAGAGGTACCTAGAGAGCGCTTAAGTTAATACCGCTTGGTAGATTTGGATAGTTGTATGAGAAAAACCCGTAAACCAATTTCAAGACTAGAAAAGAACCGAAGACTGGTAGCGCGTGGCTTATGGGTAATCTTAATTGTTGAGCTTATTTTTGTTGCATTGCTGGCTGGGTATTTTTACTATGTTTTACCTAAATCAAAGCCTAAGCAGGTTCCTAATGTTGTGAGCATTAAAGAGCATGTCAACCGTGCCATTAAAACTGGTAAAATAATTAGCGAAGAACCTGTCGGAGTATTCTCTGCAGATGCCGTGCAGCGGTTAGTGGTGCAAACCAATAAGCGCTTTGATAGCCCTATTACTACCGAAGTTACTAAGCAGACATTTGTCTTTAACAGTTCAGATGGCCAAAGCGATAATGTGCCAATTTATGCCAGGGTTTATGTCCCGGCAGGTACTAATAAAAAACCAGTGCTAGCGTTCGCGCCAGGTACTACCGGAGTTGGCGATAGCTGTAGTGCTTCGCTTGAGGACCCTGCAAAAAAGGATTGGGGTAATTATGATAGCTTGCTGATGGCTTATGCCAGTCAGGGCTACGTCGTGGTAGCTATTGATTACGAGGGTATGCGTGACGCCAATAGACTTCATCATTATATGGTGGGGGAACTAGCTGGCAAGGCAGTTTTGGATAGTATCCGTTCGCTTAAAAATCTTGCTCTCTCAAAAGATCAAATTGATGATACTAAAGTTTTTAGCGCTGGGTATTCCGAGGGCGGGCACGGAGCATATTGGGCCGATCAAATTAAAGATGATTATGCTCCTGAAATCAACTTAAAAGCAGCGATTGGGTTTGGGCCAGTCACTAGCGTTGAGGAGACGCTAGATGATGCCACTAACGGAGCTAATATTAACTGGTTTGGTCCTTTAATTGTAGCTAGTTATGGCGATTGGTATAAGGCCGCCTACCCTGTAGATAAGATTCTGTTGCCCAAATGGGCTAAAACCTATCAGACAGCTTCGCAGGCTATCTGCCTAGATATGTTTAATAAAACTTGGCCCAATAACATAGGAGATAATCGATCAAACCAAGTTTATACTCCTGAATTTATCAAGGTAGCCAAAAAGTTAAATATTGCGGCTGATGCTGCCTATGCTGGGCTCTCTGCAGATTTGGCAAAGAATATTGTTGGAAGCAAAAAAACTGACAGGCCGAAACTTATTAACCATGGTATCCATGATGATGTTATATTGCTTTCGCAGAGCCAGCACGGCCTAGAAAGGATGTGCGTTAGCGGCAACGCGGTAACTTTTAAAAAGTACGATACAAGCCCATACGCCATTCAAGACTACAACCAGTCTGGCAAAGTAGACCATTATCAGGTAATGAACGCTAGCTTTAAGGACACTATAAGTTGGATGCAAAATATCTTGTCATCGCAGCCAGTTAGTAATAATTGTAAATAAAAAAACACCTTTTTATTTTGATTAAAAATCTCTCAAAGGTGTTTAAAAATTAATTTACTATTTTATTTTTATGGCCGTGATTTCTAGTATCGTGTGGCGCTGTCTGTGGCCAGTTAGTGTTTTCTGTCGCTTCTTTGCTTTATATTTTAGGATCTTAACTTTATCGGCTTTGATGTCTGCTGATATAATTTTGGCTTTTACCGTAGCTCCCTCAAGCTTTGGTTTGCCAATTTGAATATTATCCCCATCGATAATAATTAGAGGACTAAATTCAACTTCATCTTGATCGGAATGTAATAATTCGGTCTTGATTTGATGACCTTTTTCTACCATATATTGCTTTGAGCCTGATTCTATTACCGCTATCACTGCTAGTTTTCCTTTCTTTGGTTGGTTTTTAGACAATTAAAAATTATAGCACGAAAGTATCTACCCTGTAAACCCTCTGTTAAATCATGAAAGCTTGCTATAATTAGTTAGTATGTCAGATGTCAGCAAAATTATGTCAGTTGCTAATCAAAAAGGTGGCGTCGGAAAAACCACTACAGCTATTAGCCTTGCTGCTTATTTGGCAAAATTTGGGCATAAGGTACTTTTAGTTGATTTGGACCCCCAAGGCAACTCTACGAGCGGTCTAGCTCTTGATAAGCATAAACTTAAATTGAGTATTTATAATGTGATGGTTGATAAGACTTCAGCTCTGGATGTGATTGTAAAAACCAAGGTAGATAATTTGGATATCTTGCCATCTAAGCCAGAACTAGCAGCTGCAGAAGTTGAGATCTCTGCCACCCAAGGTAGAGAAAAAATTCTTAAAAACTCTCTGGCACAGCTAGAGTATGAAGTAATTATCATAGATTGCCCGCCATCACTCGGCCTTTTAACAATCAACGCCTTTGTAGCTAGTAAATCTATTTTAATTCCAGTCCAGAGTGAGTACTATGCCCTAGAGGGGCTTTCGGAATTACTAGAAACAATTAAACGCGTTAGGGTTAGCTTGAATCAAACCCTAGAATTATTAGGTCTCGTTGTAACTATGCATAATCGCAGGACAACTCTTGGCGAGCAGGTGCTAGTGGAGCTCAAAAAACATTTTCCAGCTAAAATATTTGACACTATTATACCGCGCAATATACGATTAGCTGAAGCTCCAAGCCACGGCAAACCAATCTTTGAGTACGATAGGTTTTCTAAAGGAGCGCAGGCTTACAAGAAATTAGCTCGAGAAGTAGAAAAGAGGTTAGCAATATGAGTTCAAAAAGTAGATTAGGTCGGGGGCTTGATGCTTTAATACCGACGGATATTGATGATTTTATAGCAGATAGTTTGCCACCAGAGCTGAAGATTGACGGGAGCATGATAGCAAGGCTAAACCCTGCCGATATATCCCCCAATCCACATCAGCCCAGAACAGAATTCTCTAGCTCGCAGTTACAGGAGTTAGCCAGCAGCATTAAGCTCCATGGAGTGTTACAGCCTATTATTGTTATTAAGACTAAGCAAGGCAAGTACCAGTTAGTTGCTGGAGAGCGCAGGCTTAGGGCTGTAAAAAAACTCGGCTTAGCATCGATCCCATCAATTGTCCGCACTTTCTCTCAACAACAGCAATTAGAATTAGCTGTGATTGAGAATATCCAGCGCGCCGATCTTACCCCTCTTGAGGTGGCAATCGCTTATACCAAGCTTATTGATCAGTTTAATTTAACTCACGATGCAATAGCTAAGCGGGTCGGCAAGGGCCCTTCAACCGTTTCTAATTCTGTGAGGCTACTTAACTTGCCGCACCAAGCTAAATTGGCACTGCAGAAGGGTACTATCTCGGAGGGTCATGCCAGGGCCATTCTTTCCTTAGATGATCAGGCAGATCAAACACAACTGCTAGAGACTATTATTAAATCTAAGCTAACGGTTCGGGAGGCAGAGGAACTGACTCGTCGCTTTAAATCAAGCGATGGAGCTCATAAGCCAGCCCACGCAGTTACTATGCGCACTGAATTTAATGCTTTAACGGATAGTATCGGCAAGGCGCTAGGCACTAAGGTTAAGGTGCAGAAGAAAGCCAATGGGGGGAGGCTGATAATAGAGTACTACTCCGAAGAAGAACTAACTAGAATCGCCAACCAGATACGAGGCGAAGATTAATTATCAGTATTAATTGTAGCTGGGCTGCTGAATAAAACCAGCATCATTTAGTGGCATAACCCTAAAGAAGGCGTTGCCAATGATATTGGCCTGAGGCAGTTGTCCCCAGCTTCTAGAATCATAACTGGCGCCAGGCGAGCGGTTATCCCCAACTACAAAGACATTATTAGCTTCAATAACCTCATCAACTTCTCCCTCGGCCTTATAGCTCGGGTCAACATAAGCCTCCTTTAATACTAGCCCCTTGGGGTGCTCTTGGTTATAGATTGTAAAGACACCATCTTTCAAGGTTATTCTATCACCAGGGAGGCCGATGACTCTCTTAATATAAAAGATTTCTGTATTGCCAGGAGGCCTGAAGACTAGGACATCGCCACGGTTAATTTTTAGGCCACTCTTATTGCCAAAAAACCCATTAATATTCTTAAGTGAGGTTTTTATTTTATCAACTAGCAGGTAGTCTCCATTAATAAAATCTGGGTTCATACTGCCTCCGTCTACGTAGTAGGCTTGAAATACGAAAGTATTGATAAATATTACAACAATGGCAGCAATGATTAGGGTTTTTACAATTTCCCAAATAATATGCAGCAGACTGTGTTTTGGCTTTTCTTCAACTGCAGACTCATCTTGGAGGGTTACAAAATTATTAAAGTCCTTAACGTCGGCCTCAATATTGCCTGTACCTACCGTAGAGCTGCCTTCGGCCTCGCTGGGATTAGGGTAGGCTCCCGGCTTAATATCAGTGCCTGGCTGTAGCAGTTCTGAATCGTCTCGTCTAGCGTGAACATCAGCTGTTTCTTCTTTGTTGTCCATTATAACTAATTATAACAGCTAAGTAGCAATATTCTAGAACATGCATAAGTGTTTATTGCTAAGGCTTAATCATCTATAATAGAAACAGTATGCAACTATTTAAGAGGCCGAAAGCTAGAGATACTGATAGTTCTCCTGAGGTCCCGCCTACCACTAGCCTAAAAAAGAAAAATCTAAAAAAACACTGGGGTATCAGAGTGTTCCTGGTGATATTTGCTATGGCAATATTATTAGCTGGTGCTTTTGGCCTTAAAACAATTGCGACGCTTAGTAAGGTTATTAAAAGTCACAACGGCGCTGGCGCCGTAGGTCTTAAGGGTGATTTAGACTTAAACCAGCTAAAAGGTGAAGGTGAGGGGCGTGTTAATATTTTACTTTTAGGCACAGGCGATACTGGGCATGCGGGAGAGGATTTGACTGACACAATTCTACTTGCCAGTATTGATCCAAAAACCAATGATGTGGCACTAATTAGTGTGCCAAGGGATTTGTATGTTAAAATTCCAGGTTTTTGGTGGAGTAAAATAAATGCTGCTTATGTTTTCGCCGAACAGCAGAAGGAGGATTCTGGTGCAGAGGTTATTAAGCAAACGGTGAGTCAGGTTTTAGGTGTACCGGTCCATTACTTTTTAAAAGTTGATTTTACAGGTCTCAAAAAATCTGTTGATGCCATTGGCGGTGTTGATGTTTATAATCCCAGCAATCTAAGTGACCCAGATTATCCATGTGATAGAAATGGCGCTTACACCTGCGGGTTCAATCTTAAGGCTGGCTACCACCACATGGATGGCGCTCTAGCTCTCAAATTTACACGTTGCCGTAAGGGGAGTTGCGGCGATGATTATGGTAGGGCTCTAAGACAACAAGTAGTTTTGGTGGCAATGCGCGACAAGGCCTTGCAACTGG
Organism: Patescibacteria group bacterium UBA4664; assembly: GCA_943354915.1. Lineage (GTDB taxonomy): Bacteria > Patescibacteriota > Saccharimonadia > CAILAD01 > BJGX01 > SICB01. Next base: position 5,175 of record CALRDO010000003.1, on the reverse strand, counting down.
ATAACATTTTAAACCCCGCTAAAGTTAATGACTTGCTTACTATTGTTGGCAATCATTTATCGACTGATATTAGCCTAGAGGAAATGAAGCGTTTAATTGCTATTGGCCGCAGAGTAGATGCTAATGCCATAGTCAATACGGTTCTAGAAAACGAGTTTCAAGGGTTAGTAAAAAATAGTAATGTTGGTGATGTTAGCGTAGTAATACCGACTGATGGCGTTGGTAATTATAGGTCAATCCAGTCGTACATCAAGAGCTTATTGATAGACGGCTATATTAAGAGTGAGTCGGCAAAAGTTGAAATTATTGCTGGCGGGGATAAGCTTGGATACGCCTATGCCCTATCAATTGTGTTGCAATCATTGGGCTATAATGTTATAAAGACTCCAGCTATTATTGCTAGCGGCGAGAGTAAAACTCAGCTCATTGACTATACCAATGGCGACAAACCCTACACCGCCAAGTATTTAAGCAATAGGCTAGGTGTTGAGGTTAGCAAGCAGAATCGCCCCGCTGGTTCTCAAGCCGAGATAGTAATTATATTAGGAGCAGACTATGAATTTAAAAACAGCGATTAAAAGGCTTAATTTATTTACTCAGGGCCAACGCCTGATAGCTATTATCTGTGTACTCATTGCGGCCTGTGCAATTGCCATTTTATATTACACACCCTCGCCACTTTTAATGATTCCAGCTGGACTAATACTCAACTATATTTTATTCCGGCGCCTGATTGTAACTAATAAGTTTAGCACAATTATCACAAAGTCACTGCGACCAATGCTATGGATAGCTATTAGCTTGTTTTATATTTATAGCGTATATATCATCGGCAAAACGTCGCCTTTGTTGTTTATCCTATCCGTCGCAGTATCATCTGCAGTTTACGGAGTGATATGCTACCTAGAAACACAGCCTCAGCCTAATTTGCTATTGGATAATATCCTGACTCTTTTATTTATTCTGGTTAGTAGCTCTCTGGCCAGCCTGACTGTAGTCTACTGGCATTGGCCGGCTGCTTTAGTGATGTTAATATTATGGATTATTAATTTTCTAATAGCCCTGTGGTGGTTGCTTGATTTTACCAATAAACCCCAAATACTCGCTGCCCTTTGGGGCTTTGTGGCCGTCCAGATTTTCTGGATAGCATCGCGGTGGACGGTATTATATCAGCTACCTAGCGTACCACTTATTTTGTCGCAGTACAGTGCTATTATCACAGCTCTGGCCTACGGCTGGGGGGGTATCTACTACCATTATAAGCAACGCACTCTAAAAAAGAGCATTACCATTGAATACTTAGCCGTTACGGTTATAGTTTTTGTACTTTTAATATTCATGAACCGCTGGACAGGTACTGGTTAGGATCTAGCTAGTTTAATATTTTATTTTTTTAAAAAGCCAAGTATTAAATAGTCCTCAAATAGTAATGATAAACTAGCCTGATTGGCTAGTTTTTTTAATTTATCATGTTGCCAGGGGTCAGATTCGTGGAACACAATGGTTTTGGGATTGGTATGGCTCGGCATCCCATCGTAAAATTTACGATATAAACTTAAGCCATCCTTACCTCCACCAAAAATGGCAATAGCTGGCTCTTTTTTAACTTCTGGCTCCATATTGGGGGTGTAGCTTGTAGACACATAGGGGAGATTGGTAACAATAGTATCAAATTTGCCATTGATATCATCCCAGATGTTAGATTTTATAAATTTGATATTATTATTCTTTCCTAAAATATACTCGGCATTACGCTTGGCTACAACGAGGGCCTTACTAGCTATCTCTGTTGCTGTGATGGTTAGGTCTTTGCGGTGGTAGGCAATAGCAATAGCAATAGCTCCACTACCAGTCCCTAAATCAATCAAGCTAGAGTTAAGCGGAGCTCGTTTGATTGCTTGCTCAACAATTAATTCGGTTTCGGCGCGAGGGCACAGGACTCTATTATCAACATAAAAATCAAGGCCATAAAATTCTATCCTATTGGTAATATAGCAAATCGGCTGATGCTCCAGTCTTCTCGCAATGAGACTATTAAATAAATTAGCTTGGCTTTGGGTCAGCTCATCTAGGCTATGGGCAATCAGCCATTCGCGAGTTTTACTGAGGCTCCAAGACAATAAAATTTCCGAGTCTAATTGGGCACTATTGATCCCGACCTTAGTTAATTTTTTTTGCCCCAATCTAGCTAGCTCGTGGACATTCATAGTTGCTCGTGGAGTATTTTTTCAGTCGCTGCGGTTTTTAGGGCTGAGATAATGTTATCTATATCACCATCCATAACTTTATTTAAATTATGCGTGGTATAGCCAATGCGATGGTCGGTGATGCGGTCTTGGGGGAAGTTATATGTACGTATCTTTTCGCTTCTATCTCCAGTCCCAATCTGTCCTCGGCGCTGGTCGCCTAGTTCCTTGGACTTTTGCTGTGTTTGGACATCAAGTAAGCGAGAGCGCAAGACACTCATGGCCTTAAGTTTATTTTTTAGTTGCGATTTCTCGTCTTGGCAGGTGACTACAATCCCACTTGGCAGGTGAGTAATTCTAACGGCACTATCGGTGGTATTAACACTCTGTCCGCCATTGCCGGAGCTACGGAAAACATCAATGCGCAGTTCATTTTGATTAATCTGGACGTCATGCTCCTCAGCCTCTGGCAAGACAGCGACAGTTGCCGTACTAGTATGGATACGCCCAGCACTTTCCGTAGCTGGCACCCTCTGGACCCGGTGCACGCCAGATTCATACTTGAACGTACCATAAGCATCATTGCCTTGGATTTGGGCAATAACTTCTTTATAACCACCAACAGGGTTAATATTTTCACTAAGCAAACTTAAGCTCAGTCCGTGGTCTTCACAATAGCGCGCATACATTCTAAGTAAGTCGCCAGCAAAGATACTACTCTCGTCGCCACCTGCCCCTGCTCGGATTTCAATAATGGCATTTTTTTGATCAGCAGGATCAGTTGGGATAAGAGCAAGCCTGACACTACCTTCTAGCTGTTCTAGGAGCGTTTTAAGTTTAATAATTTCTTCTGTTGCGAACTCCTTTGTTGTAGGGTCACCTTGCATTAGTCTGGCTGTTTCTAGGTCGTCTTCAGCGGCAGCAACTTTCTGAAAGAGTTCTAACTTTTCCGAGAGCTCGCGCTGTCTATTAATGAGCTTAGCGGACCGTGGGCTAGCATAAATGGTGGCATCACTAAGCTGGCTGGCTATATCGGACAGCTCGTCTTGGATATTCTTGATGGCGGTGGGGTTAATCAGTTTCATAATAAATAATACCCTAATTATAGGGCATTATGGTACTTAAGGTTAGTTTATTGTTCCTTGACTTGAACTTGTGGGGTTTTAGATATTTTTTTAGCTGGCTTTATTGGCTCCAATTTATTTTGAGATTTAGCAATCTTAGCGGCTTGACGCTTACTAGCCTTAATAGCTTTCTTACCTAGGGCTTGCTTTTGAGATTTTGCAGCCTCGGTTCGTGTTCTGAATTTATCAACTCGACCAGCTGTATCAACTAGTTTTTGTTTGCCGGTATAAAATGGATGGCATAGGCTGCAGACATCAACGGTAATTTGGTCAACCGTAGATGTGCTTTCAAAGGCAGTTCCACAACCGAGGCAGTTGACCTTTGTAGCTTTTAATTCAGGGTGAATACTAGATTTCATAACCTGGTAATAGTAGCATAAAAGCCTATCTCGGTCAAACCTAGTAGTTAGGCTATAGCCTTGCCAAGCTTGGCCGATAGTAGCAGCTGTCTTGTTTCGCCAGTTTCATCGGTTAGTTCCGTTTTTTGCGTTTCGTTATAGTAAGTTACAAGGTAGTGGCTAAGTATCTCCTGGAGGTCTTTATTTTTAAGTTTTTCGTCGTCTAGCTCGGCATTAATCTTCTGAAAATCCTTGTCAGATAACAATAGTTTTTTGGCCTCCATTCGCTTAGCCGATAGCTCCTTAATTTCTTCTTCAAGTTTTTGGTACTCATCGTTGCTCTCCAAGACGTCCTTGAGTTGCTCCCGGATTGTTTTAATTTTTTCTTTTGACTGGGCTATTTCTGGCATCAGCCGATGGATGGCCTGAAGAGGGGTTTTATCGTCCACTATTTCTCCTTAATGTATTAGTTATCTAGTATTAGCTATTATAGCCATCAGGCGAGTTTTGCCAATAACTATTTGCGGGCTTGGGCGCTACGGGCGATTTCCATAATAGTATCTTCGCTATCGGTAATAGTGTAGAGGCCCATATCTGTTTCGTCGATGGTATCAGTTGGTATCATCAGCCCATGGTGCATGTTTTTATTAAGAGTTTCCCAGAAGTAAGCCCCAACACAGACAATCGGTACCTTATGAATTTTACCGGTCTGAACCAGCGTCAAGATTTCATAAAACTCGTCCATGGTGCCAAAGCCGCCGGGGAAGTATATATACATTCTGGAGGCAAAGCTTAGGATAACTTTGCGCGTAAAGAAGTAGCGGAAGGGAATCGCCTGAGTTACAAAGGGGTTGATAGTCTGTTCTGTAGGGAGCTTGATATTGAGGCCCAGAGAATTCCCCCCAGCTTCCTTGGCTCCACGGTTGGCCGCTTCCATGATCCCGCCAGCTCCACCTGTTACGATAGTATAATCTAGCTCGCTCACTAGGCGCTTAGCCAGATTGCGAGCCTTTTGATATTCTGGGTGATCCTCCTTAAACCTAGCTGACCCAAAAAAAGTAACTTTTTTAGGATAATGGCTGATTAGCTCTAACCCCTGGGTAATTTCTTCATTAATCCGGCAGACGCGTTCGCTTGTTTCGTCATCATGCTTAAGCTGGCAGGCCTCTTGAATTGCCTCAACTGATAGAGGCTCGGGTTGGTTATTTTTCATCTACTTATTGTAACGCCTATGCTTATTAAAGGGCAACTAATATTGCCAAAAGTGCCACTAGTTATTGCTACAGGCAAGCTATATTTGGCCTATACATAAGCCTAATCAACTGTTTGTGTGTATATTGTTCGTATTATCTGATAAAAACACCACCAAACCTAGCGCTACCCTGATATTGCGCTACGCTACAGGTAGTGTCAAAAAAAGTATGCCAAACACTATTTACAAACCAATTATGCCTATAGTATGATAGGTACATACATCAAAAAATAAACAAGGAGGGTAAGTACCGATGCCAGAGAAGTCAAAAATAT
>CALRDO010000002.1 GCA_943354915.1 Patescibacteria group bacterium UBA4664 | reverse complement strand
TGTATCTGATTATTGGCGCAGTCATTAAGCCCGAAGCCAAGCCGCGAGTACGCTAACTCATTGCTCGGGTGCTACTTCGAGTTGTTGTTCCAGAAAACTCTCAGGGTAGCCAGCAAAATAATCGAGCCTAGCCCAAATAGGGCAATTAGCGACATCGCAGCTCTAATATCGGCCGGCTGCTCGCCCCAGATTGGCCGCAGTATTATAGGTATTATGGGTGCCGAAAAAAGCACAATTGGTTGTAATTGAAAGCTCTTGCTGGGGGCTTTTTCTGACTTGGGCGCTTTCGTAATATAGGCAAAAATAACTGATATGATAATAAAAAATAGTGTAATTTCTGCCAGCCACCCAATGAAATTGAGGTAGGGTACACCAAAAAATATACCTCCATTGGTCCAGATATAAACCTTATTAACAGTCGAGTTTACGGGATCGGCAGCGAGGTCGGTGAGAGTTGCTATTAATCCGCCCAGTAAAGCAAACCAAACTATCTTTTGGCCTTTGATTATTTTAAAATCACCAAGCAAGATACGCACGACCCAGTAGGTGGAGTAGGTGATGGCAAAGTAGGTTAGCATCAGTAGTGGCGGAACCCCACCAACAAGCGGACCATTATTTAGTAAATTGTAGTAGTAGTCTCCAAATATCTTTCCGGTGCTGACGCCAAGGTATTCAGTGGTGTAGCTAACTATAAATATCACAATAAAAAACAATATAATATTTTTGCGTCCCAGGTACTTACTGCCATGCATAAAAATAAATATAGCCGGCAAGAAATATATTAAAAGTGGTAGCAAGCCACCACCAAATGATATTAGGCTGGTCAGCACGATAAGCGCCAAAATAAACCAGCGCAATCCGCTATATTTATCATTCTTTAGATTCGTTAGCTTCAGAATGTTAGCTCTCATAACTGTAATATTACACTTATGTTTAACTATGCACAATAAAACCTCTCAATGCCAGCAAAGTTTGCTATAATTTTAAGCATATGCGTATTGTGTCTAATTCACTATATTGGTATTTTGGGCTCCCAGTTTTAATCTATGTAGCTTTTAGGGGTCTATCCCAGTACAAGAAGAACGGGAATATGCTTGATCAATATTTAGGTTGGGTAGGGGTATTTTTTACACTATACCTACTAACATTTATAATGGGGCCAATAGTATCAACCGATTCTACAGTGCTAACATACTTCTTTATCGTAGCCAGCATTTTACAATATATAGGGCTTTTATTTTTGTGGTTTGCTGTAGCTAGACTGTATGCTCCTAAAAGTAGGCTATTAAGGGCCTTTATTGTTGGGTTTGATATGCTATTGGTGATTTTTGCTAGTTACGTTTCAATTATGGCAAACCTGACTATCCCTACCACAATTTCGCACGTCTCTGGAGTATTTTGGAACATTAACTATTTGCCCAGGCCAATATTTGATATTCTCTCTGGGGTTCAGTATGCCTCCGTTATAATTATTGGCGCGATGTTCCTATATCAATCTACCTCAACGACCCAACGCGCAAAAAGAATCAGAACATTTAACCTGGGTCTAATTTTATTATTAGTTGGTTTTGTATCCTGCTTCAGGGCCTATCTTATCGGTATTGGAGATGATTTTTACCAGGTGCTAATAGTCGGTATCGGCGTTATAGTGCTTGCTCTTATTATACGTAATGTGGCTAGCAGTAAGAACACTACCGCATAAATAGATTATAGAAAATTCTCAACTTCATTTTTTACAATATTGCCTGTTTCGATATTTTTTGCGCCCACTGCGGGTACATCTAAATAAAAGGTTGAGCCAACACCTATTTTACTTTCAAACTTGAGTAGCGAGCCTATTCGGGCGGCTAGCTTGTAGGCAATATGTAGCCCTAGGCCCGTACCTTCTGATTCTCTGGTTAGGGGGTCTTCAGAGCGCCAGAATTTTTCAAAGACCTTCCTCTGTTCAGTTTTTGATATACCTATGCCAGTATCTTTAATAGAAACCTGAACTTGTCCACTCATAACCTTTTTGGAAATGATTGTAACGCCCCCCACTTGAGTGTATTTAATGGCATTTGATATGAGATTTTGAATAATCTCTTTGAGGTAGAGCTTAGATGTTATGACTGCCGGTAAGGCTTCTTCGGTTTCAAACTTTAGGTATAGGCCTTTACGTTCTATCTGTCTAGCATAAATAGGCTTAAGCTCTTCGAACAGCTCAGTAATATTAAATGTTTCTATCTCCATCTCATTGCTATCTTTTTCGGCTCTGGATAAAGTAGACAAATCGTTAACCATTTCTGCCAGTGAGATAACTTGGTCATGAGCCTTTTTAATTGAACTCATGGTTTGGTTATCCTCGCCAAGTTGTTTTTTTGTAGTTAATTCTGCCATTGCTATATTAGCTTCGGCAACGGCAACTGGAGTCCTAAGCTCATGGCTAACAACTGCGATGAAATCACTTTGTTCTTCTTCTACGGAACGCTGTTTTGTTATATCGCGTATCAAAAAAGTATAGCCGTTTTCATGAGTTATGGGGTTATCGACCGTGGTCCTACTGATATTAAGCTCAACAGCAATTTTTTCTTTCCCTATCAGAGTATAAAATTCCGATCTTTTAGATAGGTAAGTAGTCTCGGCTGCAATTTTCATGACATCTACAGGGTCGTCTTTAGCATCAAAGAGCTTTAAATAATCGCGCAAATCATGATTTTCAATATTAGTATTGGTGTCAAAGAGTTCAATAGCCGCAGCATTATAAATGTTTATTTTGCCGGTATCATCTACTGCAATAACTGCTTCGACCATACTATTAATTAGTGCTACTAACCTTAAATGCTCATACTTTGCCTTCGCCATTTTGGCAGCTAGAGTTGCACGGTATTGCTTTGTGCCTAGAACAATCTTGCTCATAACGAGCATTACGCCCGATAAGTAGACCAGCCAAGGCAGTGTTTCGAGCAAAAGGCCCGAGGTCAACGGCTGATTCTGGTATATAACCCCAACCGTAATAGAGGCTATCATAAATATTATTGTTAATGCTAGACCTGGTCTTTGGTAGAAGTAGTCAGTAAGGTAGCCAAGCAGTATCCAGAGTACCAAATAGGATGATAGCGTTGGTACTATGGCGATAGCTATAAAAGCCAGCACCAAATGGTAGGCGGTCAGGTAAAGAGTGTGTCTTTTAGAAAAGTCTAGGCTAGGTATAAAATGACTAAACGAGAATATTATGAGCCCAACCACAGTTGGCCAGACAAGGTATGGGTTAGTTGTGTAGCTGGTGTGCGTGAGATAGGCAACAGCAATTAGCAGTGCAGCGGCAATCGTTAGGGGTGCAGTTACCCTGGCATCTATTAGGGTATCTTCAAACTCACTAAGTTTTAACTTGTCTTTGTCCATCTTTATCTATTATAACTGAAAATGCTTTTGTTTAATATCGTATAAAGCGCAAGCTGTTTAAACAATCAAGTCCAGTCTGCTCCCAAGCTTAGTCGAAGCAAAAACCAGCTTAGTTCGGCTTGCGCGGAGGATGGTGGCTAATAATTAGCTTGTAGTAGATTCCCAAAAAGCTTAATGATGTTATATAGTTATGTATGCTTATTACATTATTACTTCTTTGGTTTGGTTTACCGTATTTCGCAAATGCTTCATACCGTCTTGCCAGTCCGAATCTTCAGCGTAGATTGGCAGGATGGTTTACCAGTCCGAAGCTTTAGCGAAAGATGGCAGGGGTGGCAGGAATTGAACCCGCGGCCTTCGGTTTTGGAGACCGACGCTCTAGCCAACTGAGCTACACCCCTTCGTCTAAATACGATTTTAGCTTCCGTAATTTGTTTAAGTACAAATTGCTTCAGCTGGTATCGCATTTTTCCTCTGGATTTGTCAAACAGCCTTGGGACCAAAAAAACTCGGCTTGGTTTAACAAATCCTACAAAACAGCACCGAACGCAATATGAGGGTCAAATTACGATTTTAGCTTCCGTAATTTGTTTAAGTACAAATTGCTTCAGCTGGTATCGCATTTTTCCTCTGGATTTGTCAAACAGCCTTCAAAGGCCAAAAAACTCGGCTTGGTTTAACAAATCCTACAAAACAGCACCAGTCGCAATACAAGCGTCAAATTACGATTTTAGCTTTCGTAATTTGTTTAAGTACAAATTACATACAGCTAGTATCGTATTTTTCCTCTGGATTTGTCAAACAGCCTTGGCTTAACAAATCGTACAAAAGTAAGACTTAATCCGATTGTACTGCAATAAAGTACAGCCCCTAAATTATACCATATCTGTTGAGTAGCTGATATGAACTTAAAAAACTACTAGAATTATAGTATAATCACCAGATGTCACAAAATACGGCGAGAAAGCGTTACTATGCACGGATATGATCAGAGCCAACATTTACTATCACTTGTAGTAAAGGCCCAGGCTGGCGATGAAGCAGCTTTCGAACAACTCTACCACGAATGTTATGAGCCAATTTTAAGGTACATTGCTTTTCGTGTGCCAACGGTAGATGATGCCGAGGATCTTGCCCAACAAGTGTTTATCCGTTTTTATTCCAACCTTGCAAGCTGGAAGGATCAAGGCTATTCGCCCATGGCTTATATTTTTACGGTTGCTAGAAGCGTCGTATCAGATTATTGGCGATCTAATAAAAATAGGCCAGTTAGCAATTCAGAAGATATCATTCCGCTATTGGTAGATAACGGCAAAAAACCCGATGAGATAGTACAGAGCAAGCAAGCGGTGGCTGAGATATCTCGGGGAATTAACCGCTTGCCAGATAATTATCGAGAGGTTATTGTATTAAGATTAATCGATGGTTTGTCAAACCCTGAAATTTCTAAAATCATTGGGAAGTCAGAAGTAGCCACTAGAAAGCTTTACTCAAGAGGTATTCAAAAACTACAATATGAAATTAAGGTAGGTAAAATAGATGAATAATTATAATAAAATACTTCAATATCATTTAGACCATAATCTCTCAAGAGTTTCACCAAAATACTCTAAGGCATTAAGTGCATCTCAAAAGCGAGATCTGGTCCATGCATTAGAAATTAATAAATCTCTAAAAAACCTTCGCTCTAGAGATAGTTTGGGTAAAGCATCTTTAAGACAAGCTTTGGAGCTCGTGTGTAGCCCGCAAGAAGTTAAGCCGAGCATGCTAGGTAGGCTCTTGAAGACCCACCAGCTAAGAGTAGCCTGTAGCTATTTGGCAGTTTTTGTGATGCTGGCGGCTGTCGGCGGGGTTGGTTTCTCGATGCTCAATGGCACACCGCCAGACACCCTCAATACATCTAGCGTTGCCGCCAATGGCTCGATTGAAAATCTACACAATCTTAATATCGCTGATGCTGAAAATGACGCTAACCCGTTAATAACAGACGAGGGTTCAGATAAAACAGCTACAGCCAATATCCAGAGTAGCTCTACCGCAGGGGAGGCTATAAATGAAGATTTCTAAGTTGGTTACTAGGCAAAAGTGCTTAGTATTGGCATTAATTATTGCCTTACAGCTAATCAATGTCCCTATTGTTAAGGCTAACAGTTCAGATTCATTCTGCCGCTCAGTCGTTGCAATTTCTAGCAAAATCAGTTCTGATATCCAGCATCAACAGTTATCTGAGCTAGATAGTATCAAAGCTGGCCAGAGCAAGCTAGATAACAGGAGGATAACAGCTAATTCTAAAAGGTTGGAGCATTTTGACAAGCTAGATAAAAAGTATTTCGAAACAGAGCAAGCAGAGCACCTTAGCCAGTACAAACAAGTAGTTCAAGGCGCCATAACTGCTAGAAGACTGGCGGTTGACAAGGCTCGAGCCGAATTTATTAGCTCTGCTAATTTACTAATTATTGCTCACCGCGACGAGATTGTTCAGTCTGAGCAGATACTACTCACTAGCCTAGCTACAATCACCAAGACGGCGCAGGACAATTGTGGTTCTGGGATGGACCCTATGCAAGTAAAAAGTGTTTTTAAATCCTCACTAGGCCGGGCTAAGCTGGATTTAATTAATGCCGTACAAACCCAGCCAAGCAATAAGCAAAAACTAAATTTACTGATAACAATCAGGAAGCAGTCTATCGATGAAGCCCTAGCAGAGTTTAAGGTCACCGCATTTGATGCTAAGCAAAAATTTTTAGATGCTACCTCGCAACAATAATTATTAAAAAGTTTGGTAGAATATAGCTATGGGCTTTCTTAATAAAATTATCCAAATAACTTTATTCATAGGCATTATTCTACTTGTGAATGTCTCTACATTTATAGGGGTATTCTCTTCCAATCAGCATCTCACAAAAATTCTAGAATCAGCTGGGTTCTATTCGGCCGCCTCTAAGGCTCTCTCAAGCGAACTATCTAAGACAGTCACCGCTCCCAACGAGGAGATATCATTAGCTATTAAAAATAGTATCGCACTGGCCATTAACGCCGATATTGCCAAAACAGTTATTCAGCCTGGCCAGATTACATTTGTGGAGTGGCTAAATAGCTCCAACTCCTCACTTCAGCTAGAGCTTGATTTATTGCCAGTTAAAAACAAGCTAACTTCGCTCTCGGTGGATCCTAAGATTAGGTTTGAGATAACTAAACTTTTACCTGATAATTTATCAATTTTAAGCTCCAAGGGTAGTGATAATAATTTGCTCTCACAGCTAGATAAAGTCAGGTACTTTTATAAAACTGCCAAGGTTATCTTGCCTGTTGTATGGTTAGTTGTAGCGGCTTGTTCATTATTGCTATTTATTTTGAACATAAGAAAAGGTAGTAAGAAATTCACTAGAGTATGCTATCCAGCTCTCTTTGCTAGTGTTGTTGGCCTAGTCGTTGCTACTATTGCAGTTATCTCCGCCCAAAGTATAGTCCTAGATTCCTCGACTAAATTTGAGCTAAATAACTTTCAGATACTTACTAAAATTTTACTGGTGTCTGTTCAAGAAACTATATTTGCTTACGCCCTTTTAGCTGGGCTTAGCGTAGCCGTCATTGTCGTTGCTAGATTCCTTTATCGTTCCCGAGATAAAGCCATTAAGCATAAGCGCAAGTAGGGCTTTAGGCCTCATATCGGCTTTGCCAGTGGGGTTTCTGGAACTCATACTTGACCATAGATACAATAAGTTCCAGTAAAATCAGTAGTGTACCTATTGGGAACAATAGCGCACTCGTAATATTTTGTTTAGATTTGTACATGACGATAAGCCTATTGAGTAGCAGCGCGAAGCAACTCAATGCCAGTAAAATCGTGCCCCCATATCTTCCTGTCACTAGCAAGTATGTTAAGAGCAAGATAGGGAAGCAAACCATAAAAATACCACCAGTCACCAAAGCTATAGTAAGGGGCATATTAAATCGCATTGCGGGGTAGAGACATTGCTTATGGTAGCTCCTGAGGTTAGCTAGGCTAGCCTTATTTTGGTTGATTGCTAGATCGCTGGCACAATAAAATGCCGTGTTGAGTCCAGCCTGCCTGGCTGTGTTGGCGATATCGAACTCCTCTAGTGGATTATTTTTAACTATCTCAAAGCCACCTAGCTTACTGATGGGGGCCCGTTTAAAGCCGAGTAGGTTGCTACGCGAATAAGCCAGCCGGGGGTGCTTGGCATTCAGGTATGGTAGCGGATAAAAACCAAAAAATAAGTATTGCTCTTGGCTCATAATTAGCTGTTGCCAAAAAGATTTATTTTGATCGGCTGGTAAAAGCGAAATCAAGTCTACATCGCCTGCACCAATAGCACTAGCTATGACCGCTAGGGTGTTGGGTAAAAGAATTGTATCGGCGCCCAAGAGGACTACTAGGTCAGATTTGGATTTCTTAAATAAAACATTACTAGCCCAGGGCTGTATTAGCCAGCCAGATGGTGGCTTAGGTATTTCAATGATATGGAGTCTTTTATCTTGGTACCCTTCGACTATTTTTTGAGACTGCAAATTATTATCTAGGTTAGCATAGTAGATGTCAAAATGAGGGTAGTTCTGTCCTATTAAGGCTAAAATAGTAGAGGCAATATTATCCTTGTCTCCAGAGGAATGGATTAGTATATCAATATGCGGTAGGTCGCCTAATCTTTTAGATTTTGGCCTGGTTAGTTTCTTATAGTTATAAATCATTAAGCCAAGCTGAATGATAGCAAAACCAAGGATGGCTCCAGCAAACCAGAGGACTTTATTGGCTCCCAACGAGAACGGGTCAAATGCCGATAGTAATAATAGCCCAAGCCAAACCCCAATTATCAAATTAAGCCAAATAAAATTTTTCCAGGCTCGTCGGTATTCTAAGCTTCTAGCGTCAGACTTAAATTTTCTAAAGAAGAGTGTATTTAATGGGTATGCTAGCAGCAGTACACTAGCTAAAGCGCCATATGGATAATAAAATACTGCGGTTATAAGACAGCACAAACTGTATAGGATGATGCAGTAACTATTGGTAAGCCGAGCGCCCAGCTTAGTTGCGATAGATTGTACGCTAGCGGCTCGGTCTACCTTGATACTGGGGATAGAACCAAGTGCTTGCGAGGCTAGACCCCAACAGAAAAAGGCAGTTATCGCCGGCCATGGCAATGAGCTGGCACCGGCATAAACTAGGCCAAATATTAGTGGCAATATGAGGCGCGCGCCTGAGACTATCGAGCCACCAATGGGTACCACTTTAAGGCGCAAAGGCTTAGCAGGGTAGCTATAGCTTAGAAATATTATCAGTACCAGTAGTAGGCTACTGATTAGACTGCCGGTGTATAGGAAAAAAATTATAAATGGGATATTGAGCCCGATTGCAAAATAAGCTATTCGTTTGGTTCCAGGCTGGTCGGGGTTTTTAGCGTGGGGCTTAACATTATATTTGTCCTCACAGATACTATCGATAATATGGTCTAGATAATTATAAAATAGACAAAAATATATAGTACCAAGTATACACCTAAGATTGATTGAGCCATTGGCAATGGTGTAGCCAATGAAAAATGGTATGGCGCTATTAAACCAGCTTAATGGTCGAGAAGTTGCAATAATATCTTTAGCGCTTGGTAGATTGTTTTTGATAGTCTTTATCTGCATTGTAAAATCTATTATTTTCTAACTTAGTTAATATTACTGTCAGCCCCTCGCGCGGCGGCAAGGCTCTTGCAGAAAGGGCATAATTATCCTCAAAAAAGTTATCTTAGGAATTGAGTTAGTATTATACACCACTATCAGTATAGCTGTCAGGTAGCCCCTCTAGCCCGGAGTGTACTTAAAAAAGCTCGGGCACCACTTTAGCATTAGCTAGCTAGCTCATAAAAAGCTATAATTATACTTAAATGAAAGCATCAAAATGAGTCAGAACCGTAATATCGATATAGCGCGGGTTGAGAAAAACAAGCCACATGGTGCTAGTGCCAGTTCAACTCGGGCCAAGCGCCAACGCTCACCCCAGAAGCCGCTGATAGCTGACTCCACCAGCTATGCATCTTATTTTACCTTGCTGTGGTCAGGCATTACGGCAATTTTTAGCTCAGAGATATTTTTGCTCTCACTACTTAGAAACTTATTGAGCTTAAGAGTCTTATGCTTCGCAATTTTACCATTGGTATATTTTCAGCTGCATTTCTTGTCGGTTTTGAAGCCAGATCAAGCATTGGTTAAGCTAAAATTAATTTTAGCCCCTAGCAATACCTTCCAATTTATCATGTTAGTATCGGTAGTATTTTTATTAATGCTAGCTAGTTGGCTAGCCGATACCATCATAATACCGGCCTTAATTAGGCTACGCTATCAGCAACTCGATCGGCGCAAGGCATTAATTAGTGCAGCTTTAGCCGACTCCCTCAAGGGGGTTGTCTCTAATTCACTACAAAAGCTGACTAAGCTGATAGTGCTAATATTTGTTCTGGTACTGGTAGTTGTTGGCTATTATGCTATATATCTGCTTGGCTATGGCTCACTTAGTATCCAGATTTGGTTTTACTGCTTATTCTCGATATTGGTGTTGGTTATATTGTGTCTGTTTATTTCGTTTAAATTCTGGCTACAGGCCTCAACCGCCATTGGCTCTGGCTACGGTAAAAGTAAATTTTTAATGAGTATCAAGCAGGTATCATTGCATCCTGGGCGCGCACTATGCTATGGCATCAGTTGGCTTGGGTTCTTAAGCGCCACCATATTTGCCAGTCTTGGGCTAGCCTATGCTGAGATATTATTACTGCAGACAATCCAATCAGTTACGGCCAATATTCTATGGCTGGCTATCTTCACGACCTTACTATATATTCTGTGGTCCATCTGGAGTGCTAGCCAAGTAGGCTTCTGGACTGCGCTGGTACGGTCTAGAAGGCACCCCGCACATTTGGTATTCTCATCCGAAGGAGAGTCGGGGTATATGGGGTTACTGGTAGTAGTAATTACTATTTTATTAATATCTGGGGCGTTTTTAGCCATTTGCGTGGCCTATTCAAGCCAATTATCACTCGTGCTTAGTGAAGTGTGGTCTCGCTTGCCAGACACAATTAAGATTAATTTGACAAAGCCCTAGCCAGGGCGTTGACAAAAAGGCTATTTATCAGCTAAAATACTACTCAAAGCCCACGAGGCTTTTTTAGATTACAATTTAATTAATTAAATTTATATTAGATTCCAAATGCGAGCATTTACCAACTATATTAAGAATTCAGTTGCAGAGATGCAAAAAGTTATTTGGCCTACCCGTAAGCAGGCATTGCAACTAACTGTATTAATAATTTTAGTGTCATTTGCATTAGGGCTAACTCTAGCCGGTCTTGATTGGTTCTGGAGAAATATTTTGAAGTCATTAATTTTAAGGATTCCATAATGATAGATTTACAAAAAAACTGGTTTGTTGTACACACTTACTCTGGCTACGAAGATCAGGTGGCCGATGCCTTACGCCAACGCATTGATTCACTAGACATGAAGGACAAGATCTTTGATGTGATTGTGCCAAAAGAAAAGCAGATCGAAATTAAAAACGGTAAACGACGCACGGTAGAGCGTAAAATATTTCCGGGCTACATCATGATTGAAATGGTTGTGACCGAAGAGTCGTGGTTTGTGGTACGTAATACTCCAAATGTCACGGGCTTCGTTGGTACCAGCACCAACCCTTCACCATTAAGCGAAGACGAAGTTAAGTCTATTCAGCGCCGTATGGGTATTGATGAGCCTAAGTATCATATTGATTTTAAAATCGGCGAAACTGTTAATATTACCGACGGCCCTTTTAAGGGTTTCGATGGACAGGTTAGCGAAATCGATGAACAAAAAGGGAAGATTAAGGTTTTAGTCAGTATGTTTGGTCGCGAGACGCCAGTTGAGCTGGACTCACTGCAGGTTAAGAAAATCTAGAAAGGATAATTAATATGGCAACAGAAGCAAAAAAAATTCAAGCTAAAGTAAAAATGATCATCATGGGTGGCCAAGCCACTCCAGCCCCTCCAGTTGGGTCTTCACTAGGACAACACGGAGTTAACATGATGGATTTTATCAACCCTTTTAATGAGCAGACTCAGGATCGCAAGGGGCAACCAACCCCAGTCCATGTTACTATTTATGCCGATAAGACTATGAGCTTTGTTATTAAGGGTACTCCGGCAAAGATTTTGATTAAAGAAGCTCTAAAGTTGAAAAAAGCATCAGGTGTTCCTAACAAAGAAAAGGTTGGTAAATTGACACAAGCCCAGCTGACTGAAATAGCTGAAAAGAAAATGCCAGATTTAAACGCCAATGATATTGAAGCCGCAAAAAAGATTATTGCAGGTACCGCCCGATCAATGGGAGTCGAAGTAGAATAAATAATTAACCTCGCTGTGGGAGCTACTGCAAGTAGTGCTTGACCACGAAAGGAGTAAAATAATGGCAAAGATACTAAAGGAAGATAGCACCAAGCCCGTAAAAACCACTAAGGCAACTAAGTCTAAGGATACTACAGAACCTAACCTCAAACAAAGTACTAAGGCTGACGACGCTGTAGTGACTGCAACAGTTACAGATACTAAGTTAGCTAAAGCTGGCAAAAGAAGTGCTAAAATCACAAAAGAAACAGCCGAAAAAGAAGCTAAGGAAGTCAGAAAAACCCAGACCAAAAAAGCTAAAAAAGACGAGGTAGTTAAGCCCAAGCAAAAGCCCCACGTTAAAAGGTATTCAAAAAATCAAAAAGCCGGTAGAGCTTTAATAGAATCAGACAAGAAGTATGGGCTTAAAGATGCCATTGATTTGCTCTATAAGGTATCTAAAGTTAAGTTTGACGCTTCTGCTGAGCTACACGTGGCATTAAACATTGATCCTCGTCAAGCTGACCAGATGGTTCGCACTAACACCTCATTGCCGTTTGGGACCGGTAAGCCTATTCGAGTAGCTGTGATCACTACGGACGAACTAGCTGCTTCAGCCAAGCAAGCTGGCGCTGATATCGTAGATGCCGACTCCATTATTAAGGATATTATGAATGAAAAGTTTGATTTTGATGTTTTAATAGTCAGCCCAGACAGAATGGCCGAAGTTGGTAAGCTAGCTAAAGTCTTGGGTCCAAAAGGACTAATGCCTTCACCTAAAAATGGTACGGTTATGGCCGACCCAGCAAAATCTGTTGATGAATTTAAAAAAGGTAAGGTTGAAATTAAGAATGATGCTAATGGTATTGTGCACCTAGCATTCGGCAAATTAAGTTTTAAGCCTGAGGCTCTGTATGGTAATGCTAAAGCAACCATTAAAGCTCTATCTTCAGCTAAGCCAAGCGGAGTTAAGGGGGTATTTATTAGAAGCATGTATGTCAGTGCCAGCATGAGCCCTAGCATTCAGCTAGATAACAATGAAGCCGTTAAGGAAGCTAGGGAAGTTAAAAAATCTATTGCAACCAGTGCTCCGCAAGAAGCCAAAGTGGCTAAAGAACCTCAATCAAAAAGCGCGCAATAATTACTCCGCTCTAGCCATTTTCTATTTTCTATATGCAAAATACTTAAGGTTTTATTGCTAATGCATATAAGATAAAATAAGCTTTGGTTTACCTTGACAGTCAAATATTATCAACAGGGAGATGTGATGTCCACAAACCAAACAGCAAGCTACTTCGTTGAAGACTTTAGCGAGGCCGAACTGTCTATTTTGTCTCGGTACTTCACCAATAACGATAAGCCAGTTTTTTGTCTTATCAACTTACCCGAGGTGGTTAAGGGTGCACTGTACGCCAGGTACTCCAGGACCACCAAAAGCACCAGACGATTATTTTTAGATGAGTTTGTTAATCGTAAAGAAATCGCGGTTAACGCTATGTCTAGAAGTATGTCAGCAATTGAAGCAGGAGAACGCTGGTCACAAAATCCCAGCGATTCTTTTGCTTACATTGCCGAGGAGCTTAAACTTGAAGGTCTTGACCCCATTTTTTCATTGGAGCATGCCGAGTCATTGTACCGGCGAGTTTTTGATGAGTACGGAGATGACTCTGTTAGTCAGCTCGGTGGTGTACATATCGTTTTTGAGCAAGCCAGCAATATTGTAATTAATGAGATTGAGTGGGGGAGGCTAGGGGCTTACCTAGAGCAATCTACTCGCTACCTTGATTACTCCGCTAGGCTTGACGATAATCGGTATCGCTACTACCGCCCAGATGATGTGATGTCTAGCGAATATGCCCAAACTTACGAAAAAGGCATGGACAAGCTTTTTGATTATTATATCAAGATGCTAGATTCAGCCATTAAGTACTTTGAGGCCACGAATCCTCGAAATAGTTTTGAGGGGGACGACCGGGCATACCGGACTACCATTAGAGCCAAAGCCTTCGATACCGTCAGGCCAATGTTGCCGGCAGGTATTATAAGTAATGTTGGTTTTTTTGGTAGTGCTCAAGCAGCTGCAAATATGCTCAGACGACTACTGAGTTCAGAGTTAAGTGAGGCCAGGGTGCTAGGGCAAATGGCGCTTGATGCATTGCGCCACCCAGATGCCGCACCGGCGTTCTTTAATCAGATTGACGATGCTAAAAAAGGCATCCCATGGCTTGCTTATTTTAACAAGACCAGAACTAACACTCAGTATTTGGTGAGTAGTTTGCAGAGTCAATATGGCATCGAAGAGGCGAGTATCGCTTCTCCAGCTCAAAACGAAGTTAGTTTGACTTGGGCCGACTCCGATAATGAGCAAAAAGTTTGTGCTGGTATTTTGTATGAGCATGGCTCTAGCAATATGGCTATGTCAGATTGCATGGTACTTGCCGAACGGATTGGTAATTACAATCAGGGTTTATTAATTCGGAACTATTGTGGTGATCGTAGCAGTTTCAATGCTCAGCAGGGCAACCGTCGCTGGAAGCCAGGCCGAGCGTTTGAGCTGGCAAGCTATAACTTTGATATGGTGATTGATTTCGGCATTATGCGAGACTGGAAGCGCCACAGGCTACTAACTGCGTTGTGGGGCGAGCTAGATACCTCGCTAGGCTGGACGATATCACCGTTTATTCTAGATATGGAGCTCTCAGAATTCTACCAAGAGGCCATGGATTTAAGCTCGGAGCTATATGCTAGCTTACAGCGGGATTATCCCAAGTCAGCACAATACGTCGTTTGCTTAGCATATCGTATGAAATTTAACATTAACATTAATGCACGAGCTTTGATGTTTATGCTGGAACTACGCACTAGCCAGCAGGGGCACCCCAGCTATCGCACAGTCGCACAGCAGATGCATAGCCTAATTCATTCCCGTGACCCTGCTATTGCTAAGAGTATGGGCTACGTTGATTATAGCCAGTATAGTTTGGAACGAGCCGGAGCTGAAAAACGGCTTAGCGCTAAACAATCACAGGCCGATTAGCATTTAATCATTTATAGACCCCCGGGATACTGGGGGTCTATTTTAATGTATAATTATCTATATGAATGAGTATCTTGATGAATAAACTATTTGAATTAACCAAAAAAGAAGCCGACAAACAGCGCTCGAGTATCAATTTGATTGCGTCTGAGAATTACCCGAGTCCAAAAGTTTTGGAGTTACTTGGTTCAATTTGGAACGATAAATATGCTGAAGGCTACCCAGGCAAGAGGTATTATGCCGGCAATCTATTGGCCGATGAGCTTGAGGAGTTTGTATGTCATAAAGCCCTTCAAGTTTTTGATAAAACCAATCAGTACGGTGTCAACGTTCAGGTCCTCTCTGGCAGTCCGGCAAATATGATGGTTTATTTTACTATTCTAGAGCCTGGCGATACGGTACTTAGCCTAGACTTAAATAGTGGTGGGCACTTAAGTCATTTGCATGCTACTAGCTCCCTGAACAAATTTTATAATCATCAGAACTATGGCCTTGCTAAGACTGCCGAAGGCTACGAAATTGACCTTGAGGACTTTAAGAGCAAGCTTGCAAAAATTAAACCACGGCTTGTGATTATTGGGTTTTCTGCTTACCCGCGTCAATATCAGTTTTCCAAGCTTTGTGAAATTGCTCACGACAATGGTTCCTTAGTGCTAGCTGACATCTCTCATATTAGCGGGTTAGTGGCAACTGGCAACCATAGCACTCCATTTGGTAGTAATGATGCAGGAGCTGATTTTATCACCACGACTACCCATAAAACCCTGCGCGGTCCACGTTCTGCGATGCTTTTTGCCAAAAAAGAGTATATGCCAGCAATTAATAAAACTATCTTTCCTGGCACTAGTGGCGGTCCGCATCTGAATCAAATTGCAGCTGTCGGGCAGGCACTTTTAGAGGTAGCTGGTGATGATACTTATCCTGATAAAAAACCTTTCGGGGATTATATCAAGGCTGTTATGGCCAATACTCAAGCCCTTCAGAAGGGCCTTGAATCTAGCGGGGTAGAGATTGTTTCTCGCACCCAAAACCATATTGCCTTAGTTAAATTACCAGAATCAACCGATAGCCTAGAGCTGCAAGAATTGCTAGAAAGAGCAGGGGTCTTAACCAACCGTAACGCCATCCCTAACGACATGGGCAGTGCCTGGAGGCCCGGCGGGTTAAGGCTCGGAGCAGCAGCTCTTACTAGTCGTGGCATTGACTTAAAAAAATCTGAAGAACTCGGAGCGTTAGTAGGTTCCGTGATACTCGGAGAAGGTATTGAGCAGCTAAAGGCTTTTAGTCTAGCCTTGGGCGATCAGTTAGCCTGGTGGTATTAGCAGCTATATCGCCAAATAGGTCTTGAAATCCTAGGTGATATCTGTTAGAATTAATCTGATTACTAAAGACTGTAGCTGTTTATCTTGTAAAATTTAGACTTAATCCGCTACAAGAGGTTATAAATCTAACGTATTATTTAGATTTTCAAACTAGACGGTCCTTGGTTTCGCCAGGGATTTTTTGTTTGGTAATTATGAGCACATTAACTAATAAAATCGGAGAATGCCTATGGCAAAGACACGTGAGCAAAAAGAAGCTGATGTTCAGGCATTAGCAGAGGCTTTCTCTAGTAGCAAAATTGCTGTGATGACTGATTACAGAGGTTTAGATGTAGCTGCAATTAACGATTTGCGCAATCAGCTGCGAGAAGCAGGCATTAGCTATAAGGTCAGTAAAAACACCTTATTAAAAGTCGCTATTGCCCAGAGCAATCAAAAAGGTCTTGATACCTCAATGTTTTCTGGACCAATGGCCCTAGCATTTGGACCAGACGAGGCTCAGGCTTGCAAAATTATCGCAGATTTTGCTAAAACCAACAAAAGCCTAGAGATAATTGGTGCGTTTGGCGAAGCGGGGGAGATGCTAAGCCGTGAACAAGTAATGGTTTTGGCTAACCTTCCAGGTCGTGAAATACTTACCGCCCAGGTGGTGAGTACAATAGCAGCACCTCTAACAGGGTTGGTACGAGTTCTAAATAGTAACATAACTAATTTGCTGTATGCCTTAAACGCCATGCAGAGTAAAAAAGGAGAAGCATAAAATGTCGCAAGAAACCGCAAAACAAGAAGAAGTAAAGGAAGAAGTAAAGGAAGAAGTAAAGGAAGAAGTAAAGGAAGAAGTAAAAAAGGCAGTAGCCGCTACTCCAAAAGAAGTAAAAGGTGAAACAACAGAAGTACCAGCAAAGTTCAAAACACTAGTTGATCAGATTTCAAAGCTTAGTGTGCTTGATTTATCTGAGCTTGTAAAAGTCCTAGAAGGACACTTTGGAGTTAGTGCAACTGCACCAGTAGCTGTAGCTGGCCCTGCTGGCCCTGCAGCTGAAGAGGAAGCTGTTGCTACTAAGAGTTCATATAATATTATGTTGATTGCAGCTGGAGAAAAGAAAATTGATGTAATTAAGGCTGTCCGCGAAGTGTCTGGCCTTGGTCTAGCCGAGAGTAAGGCTGTTGTAGATAGCGCCCCTAAGATGGTTAAGGAAGCCGTACCTACTGATGAAGCTCAAGAAGCTAAGAAAAAGCTAGAAGCAGCTGGCGCCACGGTAGAGCTACAGTAACCGTAGCAACATCCACTGATAAATATAAAATTAGCAAAATTAGACCCCTAGCATCCCTGGGGTCTTTTTTTTATTGGACTCTGAAGGACCCTAGGGGCTTTGCTTTTAGCCCACTTTTTGCTAAAATATAAAAAAAGTAATTTTATGTAAGGTAGACAAACAAAATGCAGGATAAAGATAAACAGCAAACATTACAAAATCTTGCCACCCAAATGCAGTTGGCTCAAGATACAATTAAGCAAGTTGAAGAAGAACTTGCCAAGCTTGGTGTTAGCCAAAAGGACTTACCTAAACCCAAAAAGCAGAAACTTGTTGAATCTGGTTCGGTGGTCTCAGTTGGTAAAATTATCGAGGGGCAGTTTGATGGCCAGAATATGGCTGGGCCAGATGGCAAAGCTTACCCCGTTCCGGCCAACTATGCTTCTAAATCTAAATTAGTTGAAGGTGATACTCTCAAATTAACGATAGCTCAAGATGGCAGCTTTATCTATAAGCAAATTGGGCCAGTAGAACGTAAAAAAATAATTGCCAAAATGTCACTTGAGAACGGGCAGTACATTGCTATTATTGGTGACAAACATTATCGCGTACTATATGCCAGCGTAACTTATTTTAAAGCTCAGCCAGGGGACGAGGTAACAATAGTTATACCCGCCAATACTGATGCTACTTGGGCAGCAATAGAGGCTGTAATCACTTCATCATAATGATGTAAAAGACATCTACAATAGGTTATAATATTATTTAGAAGAGAGGGAGCTTTGACTAACTTAGCATTGTATCGTAAATATCGTTCAGCTGACTTTAGCGAAGTGATCGCTCAAGAGTCTATTGTTAAAACTCTGAACAATGCTATTAAAAGCGGGAAACATAGCCATGCCTATCTTTTGGCTGGTCCTCGTGGAGTAGGCAAAACAACGGTGGCACGAATCATTGCCAAGCAGCTCAATGGCCTTAAAAAAACCGATGTAATTAGTGATTTTTTAGATATTATTGAGATTGATGGAGCTAGTAACAGGGGCATTGACGAAATCAGAAATTTACGCGAAAAGGTCCATGTCTCTCCAGCAAAACTAGCCTACAAGGTCTATATCATCGATGAAGTGCACATGCTTACCAGGGAAGCTTTTAATGCATTATTAAAGACTCTAGAGGAACCGCCACCACATGTTGTATTTATTTTTGCTACTACCGAAGTTCACAAACTGCCAGAGACTATAGTGTCGCGGACGCAAAGATTTGATTTTAAACCCATTCCACCTAGCGCTATTACTAAACATTTGAGATTTATAGCCGACCAAGAGAAAATTAAAATAGACGATTCGGCACTAGATATCATAGCCCGAGTGAGTAATGGTGGGTTCCGGGATGCCATTAGTTTACTCGATCAAATTTCCTCATTGGATGGCCCTATTACGCCCAGCATAGTACTAGAATTTACAGGACTACAAGACAATCAAGCGATACAATCAATTATTCAGGCTCGGCAAAATAATGATTTTGGTTTAGTCATCGAGCTCACTCAGCAGTTAATTGACGCTGGCGCCGATGCTGGGCTACTGACCCAGCAGCTACTAGACACCCTGCAATTTAATTTATTATCTAGCACTAAACATGAGCAGGCCTCGATGCTAGCTTTAGCTAGCGATCTGCACTGGGCACAAACTAATATGCGCTACTCTAGTTCTCCGGGGCTTGTATTGCAAGTAGCATTAGCCAGAAACTCCTTACTGGCCAATTTATCAAAGCCTAGCACAGTAAAGGCTGATCAACCAAGCGCCATCTTAAGCCAGCCACCAGATAAGCCATTGAGCAAGCCTAGCACTAGGACAATCGCTTCTACTGTTGATTCTCAACCAACTGGGAACGATGATTTGCTAATAAAATCACTAAGCGTCATTAAGCACCACAACAACTCACTCTATGCGGTGATGCGGGGCTCATCAATAGTAATAACTAATAATGAAATAAATATCACTTGCCAGTTTAGCTTCCACCGGGATAGAATCTCAGAGCCTCACAACACTAGCTTAGTTGAGGAAACCTTTAGTAAGGTCTATGGCCGCAAGATGCATCTAGCGGTCCAACTTAGCAACATTAAGGCCCCGACTACTGTAAATTCTCAAGAGGAATTATTAAATTCAGCCGTGGCGATTTTAGGCGGGGAGATTATCGATGCCTAGCAAGATTACCGCCAAAGAAGCTCTGAAGGCTAAGCTGCCACCCCAGAACCCACAAGCTGAAACGAGCCTAATAGGTTCTTTGCTACTGGATAAAGACGCAATTATTAAGGTGGCTGATATTGTCCATGCCAAGGATTTCTATATTGAAAAAAATGGCTTAATATTTGATGCCGTAGTTAAGCTATTTGAAAAACGCGAGCCGGTTGACGTCGTGACATTGTCAGAAGAGTTAGAGAAACAAGGACTGCTCAAAGAGATAGGCGGTGCAGGTTATATTACAGAGATAGTCAATGGTGTCCCTTCTGCCGCTCATGTCGCTCAATATGGCCAAATTGTTGCCCATAAGGCCACCCTTAGGAGGCTAATTGAAGCAGCAAGCGAAATCAATACTCTGGCTTACGATGAGGACCAGCAATTAGATAGCTTACTAGATAAAGCCGAGCAAACTCTGTTTGATGTTAGCCAAAAGCACCTGCGGCAGAATTTTGTTTCTATTAAAGATGTCTTGGCGGAGAGCTTTGATAGGCTTGATAGTCTGCATAAAGACAAGGGCAGTCTAAGGGGAATCCCGACCGGGTTTAAGGGGATTGACAATATATTGGCAGGGTTACAAAAATCAGACCTTATTATCTTGGCCGCTAGACCCAGTATGGGCAAAACTAGCTTAGCTCTCAACATAGCCCAAAATGTCGCTACAAAAGAGGGAGTTCCAGTTGGGATATTCAGCCTAGAAATGAGCAAGGAACAGCTCATCGATAGATTATTAGCATCGGAAGCAGGCATAGATAGCTGGAAACTGCGGACAGGTAATTTAGAAGATAAGGACTTTGAGAAAATTAATAAGGCGATGGGTGTACTTGCTGAAGCGCCATTATATATTGATGATTCCGCGATGGCCAATGTGATGGAAATACGGACTAAGGCTAGGCGGCTACAGTCCGAACACGACTTAGGTCTAATTGTGATAGATTATTTACAATTAATGAGCGGGCGGAGTTCTAATTCAGAGAACCGCGTGCAGGAAATTTCTGAAATCTCCCGTGGTCTTAAGGGGTTAGCAAGGGAGCTTAATATTCCTGTCATTGCGCTCTCACAGCTTAGTCGTTCGGTCGAGCAACGTTCACCAAAGATTCCTCAGCTTTCAGACTTAAGAGAGTCGGGCTCAATTGAGCAAGATGCTGATGTCGTGATGTTTATTTATCGTGAGGACTACTATGATAAAGACACCGAGAAGAAAAATATAGCTGATATTTTAATTAAGAAACATCGTAATGGTCCAACTGGAGAGGTTGAGCTCTTCTTCCAGCCAGACTTAACACTATTTAGGTCAATTAGTAGATCGCCTAATTAAGTATTGAGCTCAAGCTAACTTTAGGGTATGCTTAAGATACATAAGTAGTATGAAGAAAGATAGTAAACCACGCCTTAAATTAGTCAAGAACCATGCAGAAATTGCGCAGGTTGGCCGTTTTGGTTTGGTTGGAATACTCAACACTCTAGTAGATTTTTTAGTGCTTAATATATTATCTATGACACTACTACCTAAAACCTATCTTGTCTTTAGCTTTAGTTTGCTCGGGGAGGTCTATAGCGTTACTGGCTTAATTTTAGCGGGTGTTATTTCTGGAACAGCCGCCATGATTAATAGCTTTATATTTAATAAAAACTTTACATTCAAAGCCAAGAAATTAGCAACTCAAAAGTTAGTGATGTTTTTTGTCATAACTGCTTTTGGGCTATACATAATTCGCCCAGTCATACTGTATATATTTTCAGATGTTTGGCTCTGGCCAGCCCAATTCGCTTACGAGATTACGACTTGGCTAAATTTACCCTTTAGTAGAGATTTTGACACTAGAAACCTCGCCCTGCTAGCTGCTATTGCTGTTGTTTTGGTTTATAACTATCTAATGTATAAGTATTATATATTCAAGAATGAAGACAAAAAGTAGTGCATCATTTATAAAAAAGTATTTGCCAGCTATTTTGCTGGTAGGGATTGTAGCCCTAGCAATATTTTTTAGGTTCTATCAGCTTAATTCATTGCCACCCGGACTACACCCAGACGAAGCTGCTAATGGTTTGGATATTTTTAGAATATTAGAAGACCGTGATTGGCGCATTATTTATAATACCAATGGCCCTAGAGAGGCTCTGTTTTTCTATATGCAGGCTGTTTTTGTATTTTTTATGGGCAACACCATCTTGGCGCTGCGTATGGCACCAGCCCTATTCGGGGTAGCCAGCGTGGTGGTTATTTATCTGGCCACCAAGGCTTGGTTTAACCGTAGAACAGCCCTGATTGCAGCATTTTTTATGGCTACCAACCCTTGGGTTGTGACTATTCAACGTGACGGCTTTAGGGCCAGCCTAGTCCCATTGTCTATAGGCTTATTCTTATGGCTTGGAGCTAAGGCTTACAAAACTAATAAAACCATATATTATATCCTAGCATCCGTAGCGCTGGGCCTAGGCTTTTATACCTATACGGCCTTTACAATGATACTGCCAGCCATATTCATAGGGCTTATTTATATGTTAATCGTCAGAAGAAGCTACCTCAAGGCTAATTGGAAAAAATTATTTGTTAGCTTTATTGTATTTGGACTCGTGCTATCACCATTAGTTGTAGTCACTATTAAAGACCCGGGAGGATCATCGGCGCGAGCTGGGGGCACTAGTTTCTTAAATAAAGACCTTAATAACGGCCAGCCAATTCAAACCTTGCTAGCTAGTACAGCAAAAACACTCTTACAGTATAATTATTTAGGCGATGCCAATAACCGTCATAATTTGGCCGGCCAGCCACTATTAAACCTTTTTGTTGGCATTATGTTGCTTGTGGGCATTGTGATGTGCTTGTTTAATATTAAGAAGCCACGCTACGCTATGCTACTAATTGTACTAGGGGCGATGCTTTTACCTGCACTGTTAACGGCCGAGGGTTTGCCTCATGCCTTGCGGTCTATCGGGACGGCTGTTCCAGTCTTTATGTTGGCCGGTATGGGTGCCAATTACCTATTGTATATTTGGTACAGAACTTTCCCGGTTAATAGTCTAGCAAGGGCAACTGGCCTAGTTATGATATCTACATTGTTAGCTTTGACGCTAGTCCAATCGTATCGGCAGTATTTTGTGGCTTGGGCCCAGGATGCCACGACTTATGAAGCTTATAATGAAGCGTCGGTTGCAATCGCTAAATATTTAATTGCTAGCAACCAACCGAACACTAAAAATTTGATATTGATGGGAGGCTATGAGGCGAATCCAATCCAATACCTTACCCATAATAAAGCTCAATATCAGTTAATCGATGAAAGCCAACTCAGACAGCTACCCATTGAGGGCAATATCAATCAGCTTATTATTATTCCTGCTGGATTAGATCAAACAAAACGAATTGAAATCTTGAAAGCTAAATTTCCTAATGGTAAAATTACTACGGTCAATTCTAGTTTTAATGGCGAGTTATTATTTAGTATTTTTAAGGTGCAGCAATGAATATCAAACTTAGCATTATAATCCCTACCTATAACGAAGCCCCAAGAATTGGGGCAACACTTGATAGTTTGGCTAGCTATCTTGATAAACAAAAAATCCCTGCGGAGGTCTTGATATTAGACGCTGGTAGTCCAGATAATACAGTTGAGGAAGTTAAGAAGCACTCCCATAAATTTAAGAGCTTACGAATTATTAGTACCGGCCCAAAGCCAAAGGGTAAATTTGTTAAAGGACTGCAGGTTAAAAAGGGTATGCTAGAAGCCCAGGGTCAATATGCATTATTTATGGATGCCGACTTAGCTACTCCGCTAAAGTATATTGGGGAGGCCATACGAGAATTAGAGTCAGGCAAACAATTAGCCATCTGCGTTAGAAACCTTCAAAAGAGCCATAAGGGGCTGCGCAAATTAATTTCTGGAGCAGGCAATACTCTAGTTCAGACGTTATTATTGCCTGGCATCGCCGATACACAGTGTGGCTTTAAGGCTTTTACCAATCAGGCCGTGCAGGCTATTTTTCCACTTCAAACCATCGATAGCTGGGGCTTTGATATGGAGATACTGGCTATTGCTAGAAAAAATGGTTATAGTATCGGGCTGATTGATGTCCCTGACTGGAAAGATGTTAAGGAGGGCAGTAAAATTAGTGGCTCATCCCCAATCAAAGCATCATTGCAGACATTTGGGGATCTACTCAAAATACGCTGGCAATTATTACGTGGCAAATATAAAGAATAAATTTAGATCTATTTTTAGCACTGCCAATAAGCACTGGCTGGTAGTGTTTTTATTAATTATGCTATTGGCGGTCTTAGCTAGGTTTTCTGGCCTTACTAAGGCTAGTATTTGGCATGACGAGGGTTTTAGTGTGATGCTCTCTAGCCGAGATTGGCTAGAGATTTGGGCTGGCTCGGCAAGAGATGTGCATCCTCCCTTGTATTATGAGTTGCTACACGGCTGGTCGTTAATCTTTGGGAGTTCTCCCTTTGTACTGCGTGCACTTAGCGCAGTCTGTGGGGTAATAGTTGTCGGACTTGGGTATTTAGTAACATTAAGGATATCAAAACGCCATAATATCGCCGCTCTGGCTGGTTTATTACTAGCCCTCAATCCATTCCTAGTTAGATACAGCCAGGAGGCTAGAATGTATGGGGTGTTGGGGGTCTTTGTCTTAATTGCGATGCTTGGGCTGATAAGAATTGTTATCAATAGCAAGGACCGTTTGGGCTATTTACTCTATATTCTTGGCATATCGGCTGGGCTCTATACTCATTATTTTATGGCGCTGGTAGTGATTAGTTTTTGGATTTACGTCATAAGTATTTATTTTGTAGCAACTAAGAGCAAGCCGGGTAGAGTCAAGCTATTAACTAACTGGCGCTGGTGGCTGGCAAATATAGTTGCTTTGGCTCTATTCATGCCATGGGCTGGGAATATGATCAAACAATTCACCAGAGCTCAAGGCCTAGGCTGGTTACCAAAGGCGAACCTTGGTACCTATCATGACACTATCTGGCAGTTTTTTACTTTTACAGATGCACATAAAATTTGGGAAGTCGTTTATTGGGCAGTGCCGGTTGTTTTAATAGTAGCTACTATCTATGCCACTCACCAGGATAAGACTAAGCAACATCTAGTAAGGATGCTAGGGTTGTTTTGTTTTGTGCCGATAGCTTTAGCAATTAGCGTCTCACTCATAAAGCCGATTTTCCATGAACGCTACTTTGTTTTCGTGGTGCTCGGTTTATGTATTATCCTAGCATTTTGCATATCTGATATTTATAAAAAGCACCGCTACATAGCGGTGTTAGCCGCGACAGTATTAATATTCTCCCAGCTAGTCGGCTTAAGAAATGTCAACTCCCAGGCCGGCCATCGTATGGACAGCGTGATGGGCAGGTTAACTCAAGGCTTTATGCCTGGCGATCAGGTCGTTGCCGGCGAGCTATATGTTTATTTTGATGGTAGTTTTTATAATAGTACCCAGAGCCCACTATTTCTTTATACTGGCAATGGCAGGCCTAATGGTTTTGGCGAAAGTGGGCTTATTTATGATAAGAATATATATATCGATTCATACTCCCAAATCTCCAGGGGTCGAGTTTGGCTCTTGGGTAAAACCGGCTCTCATAGCTACTATGATCAAATCCCATCTAACTGGGTGCTGGTAGAAAGCTACACCGCTGGTTATAGCGAAATCAGACTTTATCAGATACAATAGTACCTATAAAACACAGCAAGTAAAGGAGAAAAAGTATGTCACTAATGGATAAGGCTAAATTAGCCCAGAAAGCCCTCAAATTACAAAAAGAACTCAAACGCATGCAGATTGAAGCAGAGGCTGGAGACGGTGAAGTAGTAGTTACGGCCGGGCTAGCAATTAGCCAGACCAGTATGAGTGTTGAGGTTCAGAAGATTTACATCAAGCCCGAAGCAGCCGAGGACCTAGACAGGCTGTCCGATTTAATTGCCGCCGCCGTTAATCAGGCCAATAAGGAGCTTATGGCCGAGGCTACCGAAAAGATGCAAGAAATTGCTGGTAGTATGAATTTGCCCGGTATCTAAAAGAAGCACAGCTGATTGTATGCAAATTCTGCCAGATAATATCACAAATTTAATAGATGAATTCTCTAAGCTACCATCTGTAGGTCCAAAATCAGCGGAGAGAATGGTTTTTTATTTATTGGCACATGGCGACCCAGAACAATTCGGGCAGGTGATGGCGGACCTTAAAAAAAACCTTCGAAAATGTTCAGATTGTAAAAATTATGCAACTGAAGATTTATGCATTATTTGTTCTAGCTCAGCTAGAAGCAAGACGATGATTGCTGTCGTATCCAACCCAATGGATATCGTGGCACTAGAGCGGACAGGCCTGTTTAAGGGCACCTACCACATTTTGCACGGGGTTATCAGCCCGATTGATGGTGTCGGCCCAGATGATTTAGAAATTCAAAGTTTACTTGATAGAGTAAAATTATCTCAGCCAGAGGAGATATTGTTAGCCACCAACCCCAATATAGAGGGCGAGACAACTTCAATTTATATCTCTAAGAAACTCCATGACAATAACTATAAGGGTCGCATTACCAAGCTAGCACATGGCTTGCCGATTGGGGCAGATTTAGAATATGCCGACCAGCTAACCCTTAGCAGAGCACTTGATAACAGGCAGGCCTTTTAAGTGAAGGGGTTTTTAAAGGACATCTTGCTAATTGATTTTGAGACGACGGGTATTGACCTCAATAAGTCTTTGCCTATCCAGCTTGGAGCCATTTTGCTAGATAGGCAGACTCTCGCTGAAAAAGATAATTTTTTGAGCTATATTGGGCAAGATTTGTCCAATATGAGCAGGCAGAGCGCTAAAATACATGGCATCACCAAAAAAGAGATGGACACGGCACCGACGCCCCCAGAGGTTATAGCGAGTTTCATAGAACAATTCGGCACGGAAGTTTATTTGGCAAGCTGGAACGAAATGCTCGACCATAGCATGCTGGCTGCCATGCTAGGGAGTATTGGTAAGGGTATTGATACCCATGATTATCATTATTTAGATATCTGGAGTATTGTACATATCTATATGGTGCAGCGCAGCAAAGGAGATATTATTCGCAGTGAAGCTATCAACGAGTATTTTGGTTTGCCAGCTCGCACTACACATAATGCACTCGAGGACTGTAAATTGACCGCGCAAGTCTTGCGCAAGGTATATAATAGGTAGCAATGATTAAGCTCTACAACTCACTTACTAATAGCAAGCAGGAATTTAAACCTATTAGCGCTAGCAGGGTCAGCATTTATAGTTGTGGGCCAACAGTCTATGACCGGGTGCATGTTGGCAACCTAAGAGCCTTCCTGTTTCCTGATTTATTGCAGAGGGTTTTGCGCTATCTAGAAAATATCGATGTTGATTGGGTTATGAATATTACTGATATTGACGATAAAATGATGGGTCGTTTTAAGGCAGCCTATCCAGAAGAAGCACCAGCTAATGCTTTGGGTAGATTGGCTGATAAATACACCGACCTATTTCTGGAGGACATCGAAAAAATAGGCATAAAACGTGGAGATATTTCACATCTACCTAGGGCTACAGATTATATTCCTCAAATACAGAGTATGATTCTGACCCTATTAAAGGCCAATATAGCATACCTATCTGATGGAAGTATTTATTTTAGCATTGCAAAGTATGAGGCAAGTGGGCAAAAATACGGCCGATTGGTGAGCCTAAATTTTACACCACAGTCTAGAGTTACTCAGGACCAGGATCAAAAAGAGGGTGTAGCAGATTTCGCCCTATGGAAGGTCAGGAAAACCGATGAGCCATATTGGGATTTTGAGATTGAGGGTCAAAACTTGCCAGGACGACCGGGCTGGCACATTGAATGTTCAGCAATGAGTAGAGAATTTTTTGGCGGGCTATTTGATATTCATACTGGCGGAGTTGACCTTAAGTTCCCGCACCACGAAAATGAGCTAGCTCAATGTGGTGGAGCACAGGCCAATTTTTATTTACACAATGAACATTTGAGTATTGAGCAAGAAAAAATGAGCAAATCTATTGGTAACACTAAGTTTATTGATGACATTAAGGACCCCATAGCCTTCAGGTACCTTGTGTTAAGTGGGCATTACCGTAGCCAGATGGATTTTAATTTAGCTGATTTAGCCTCTGCCCATGAGAGGATAAAAAATTTACGGGTCTACAGTGACCAGCTGATGCTCGCTAGGGTTGGCCAGTTGCCCACGCAAGACAGCGCCTCCATAGCCCAGCAGAGCCATAGGCAGTTCGTAGCCGCCCTAGAAGACGACCTCAATACACCGAAAGCTCTAGCAGCAATTAGTCTTATTGAGGGCAAGGTATTTAGCGAAGATGCCAAGGAGTTGATGCGCCTAGCCGATGATGTACTTGGCCTAAACCTAGTTTCAGACGATCCTCTGCATGCCAAGGTCTTGGAGCTAATCGATAATTACTCGCAGGCTCGCCACGATAAAAACTTCGAACACTCTGACAAGCTCAGAGCCAAATTACTTGCCGATCATGGGCTAGTTGCGGCTGATACCGAAATCGGAACCCTTGTCAGCAGGGCCTAAAAAAGACTAAGCTCCCAGCAAATAATTAAATTCGCTAGGGGAGTAAGTCGTAAATCAGGTATTGCCAAAAGGGCGGGCGGAGGATAACAATAGTGGGTTTAACTCCGCCCAGTCCCTCCGCATTTCGGGCACTCACCACTGCCTTCACACTTCGAGCATTTCCTCGCTGCAGGTGTCCAGAAAATACCCTTGCCTGCACAGTACGCACATTTCTTGTTGCCGCTGCACTCTTCGCAGTCTCGCCAGGGCATGATTTTTCCTTGCTGCTAGGGGTTCGATTGTCAATCGACAGATTTGGAGTAGCATAAAGCTAATCTGATAATAGCGCAAGACTTTTTATTGAGCGGTGAAGCTTACAGCCAATCCTGAAGTAGTTAGTTTGTACTAAAAAACCCCGCAAGCGGGGTTTTTTAAGAATTAAGATAAGATTATCTTTCTTCGCGTGGGCGAGCTTCGTTGACTGTGATAGCACGGCCTTCAATTTCTTTGCCGTTAAGAGTTTCGACTGCTTTTTTAGCTTCCTCATCGGTAGCCATTTCCACAAATCCGAAACCTTTAGATCGGCCAGTGTCCCGCTCAGTGATAACACGAGCTGAATCAACTGTACCGGCCTCAGCAAACATTTGAGCAAGCTGCTCGTCGTTTACACTCCATGGGAGTGAACCAACAAATAGATTCTTTGCCATAGTTCCTTCTTCTTTCTGGCAATCCCAGCTTGTGGCTGTTTAGCTGCACCCAGAACTTAATTAATAACCTGATCGATTAGAGCCGTAGCAGCATAGTATCTAAGAACGCTTGTTATTATACACTTTTCCGTAGATAATGCAATTTATGTGCGGCTCTTTACATGGTCGGTCTCGTCGCCTCAGTTGTTTCGATCTAGCAGCTATAGGCTACTTATAACCTTCTTTAGTCTCTTCGTAAAATTTATATTAGAGAATACATCACTAAGCAATTCGCTGCCAGACTCAAGGCTTTGGCGTCTGTTTTTTTTGCTATTTATTCCCAGCATAGTCTTTGATCCAATGTCGTGTATGTCGTATGGGTCTTCTATGAAGGTA
Organism: Patescibacteria group bacterium UBA4664; assembly: GCA_943354915.1. Taxonomy (GTDB): domain Bacteria; phylum Patescibacteriota; class Saccharimonadia; order CAILAD01; family BJGX01; genus SICB01. The sequence goes on along the minus strand of CALRDO010000002.1, from coordinate 4,933 downwards.
ACGCAGCCCGCAGGTGCTATCTCTTCGATTGAGCGCAGGCGTGTCGATACCACAGGCACCTTTACAAGCAGAGCTTCTATTACTGGTATGCCCAGCCCTTCATCGATAGCTGGGTGCACAAGGTTGCTGCAGTTCTCCAACAATACCCATTTATCTGGCTCCGATATGTACGAGGTAAAGACTATCTTATCAGCAATTTTTTTATTTAATGACAAATACGCCTTTTTGATATCTTCGTATCCATACCCCGGACCACCTACAATAACTAGCTTTTGACTAGTCTGGCTAGCTATCAGTGAGTAAGCTTCAATTAGCCGTTTAATATTTTTACGCTCCTCTAGTGTAGATAACGATAGTATGTATTGGCCTTTTTTTATATTGTGTTGGGCTAAGAGGCCTGTGCTATCGGCACTATTTTTGAGTATGGGTTTAACAATCGGAAGGTATACCACCTCGGGATTACAGCTGGGGTCCAGAGATTGAAGTTTGTCCTTGGCGTTGAGCGATGAAGTAATAATTAAATCAGAATTATTGAGACAGATTGTTATATCTTTAGAGAATCTCTCAGAAGATTTTGGCACAGTTTCCATAATATTTAGTGGCATAATATCGTGAACATATTGGATAACTTTTATGTCTTTATGGAAAATAAAAGGCTTTTTTAGTGGGAAGGGACTAGCGGTAATTATGGTATCTACCCCAAGTGTGTTAGCTAGTGAAAATACTATCATAGCGGTTAGTCTCTTGGGGAGTATCCTATTTATTTTATATATTAAGGCAAAATTTACCAATACATCTAGGTTCTTAAGCTGGCACAGCGAATCTGGCTGATGCTGAGTAAGTATGGCCCTTTCGTATGGCATCTCGCCAGCCTTACCAAGTACCAGCACTCTAAATAAGTCTCTTAGTAGTATTTTTAATAACTTCGGCTTGCTATTACAAAGGGCTTTCGACTCAAAGCCCTCCAGCAGGTAGTGGTCAAGTAGCCTGCGGACAGTAGCTTTGTGTGCATTACTGCTCGAACGCTTATTGACCCTAGCCAGAGGGGCTCCAGTTAATAAATAGCTTTCATAGCCACTGTTTTTTAGCCCATCTACTAGCGCCAAGGTCACCTTACCTAGGCCCCTCATGCCGCCATCCTCAATAGCTGGACTAATAATCATTACTTTGCGCTTCTTACTCATTATAGTGTATTTAACCCCCTCTTGATTACGGCAACATGATTAAGCTATGTCTTTTTTAGATATTAACAGTTACTATAGCAATATATACTAAATAAAACCATAACTAAAGGGGATATAGAGTGAAAACAACAGATTGCATATCGGCAGATTTTAGCTCAACTTGGTACAAGAAATGGTCTAAAATCATGAATTTACCTATCTCAAAACATTCAAAATCCTGGGAAATGGCTACAATAGCAGAAGCTCTGAGTGCGCGCGGCTGCCTATCTAGTGACAAAGTAGGATTAGGCATGGGGGTGGGTAATGAGAAGCTAGTATCGGCCTTTGCTAGTCACGGCGTCAAGATCGTCGCAACTGACCAAGACCCAAATACTATAGCTGCACAGAAGTGGAATAACGGCCAGCTCACTCAGGACAAGGAGGCCCTTTTTTATCCAGACATCATCGAGAGGGCCGTATTCGATAGCCTTGTTAGTTATCAGTCATACGACATGAACCGCAACAGTAACTCTTACAACAATAAGTTCGACTTTATTTGGCACAATTGTGTAATTGGACATTTGGGCTCAATGGAAAAGAGCATAAAACACCTGCTAAGATCAGCAAAATACCTCAAAGAGGGTGGCTGGCTGGTATTTACGACAGAGCTAAATATTAGCAACTTCAATAAAACAATAGACAGAGACTCTGACACTATCATTTGGGGACTCAAAGACATCGAGCAGCTTTTCAATCAAATGCTCAAAAATGGTATGCTAGCCGACAGGCTTAAGCTCCGCATGGGCAACGACACCTTTGATACCAGGATCAACTATAATTATTTAGTAGGTCTCTCAGATTCAAGCTCAGTCAAACTTAATAGCCCAGACTATAGCGAAATCAAGATACCATTTTCTGGCTATGCAGTTACAAAGGTACTACTCTGTTTCCAAAAGACTACCAAGAGGCCCTTTCGTATTCAGCATAAGTACAGTCTAGATACGCAGAACAACACCAAAACGGTAGAAGCACATAGCTTGATTAATGCAGACCTCGGGGAATATTTCAAAAACTACGAAAGCATTGATTACAGCGACGCACTTTTGCTACCAGAACAAAAAGAAATGGAGATAGAGATGGCGGCTGGTTCTGAAAAAAAAATCAATCTGAGGTATCTGAACCGCTCAAAAATGAATGTATTTGATTATAGCCTCAATACGCCAGAGGGCCGGCCACCCTTAGTTTTGGCTACCTTTGGCCCAATCAACAGAGCTAGTATTTTTGCTTCCGATGTTTGGTCGTCGCCGAATAGGCCCACTCTCGAGTTTAATCACAGCGAAAGTAATACTAGCCCCAACTATAATGCTCACAGTGTAGCGAGCGGTGACACTTTTGAATTCAACCTAGTATTAAATAGCCCACTAAAAACAGGTAGCTACATGGAGCAGTTCGCACTTATCTTTGAAGGCAACAGTATAGTACATAGTAGTATAGTAGTAATTAACATAAAAGTTACAAAAAAAATGAAGTCAAAAAAAGTAAATAAACAGACCGTAGTCAAACTAGATGCCAAGCTCACAGTTACACCCGAAGGATTCTTTGAGGTGATTGGCTGGGACAAAATATACCCAGGCCACCATGAAGTCATAAAAGCTTTTAGCGACTGGCTACGCACGCTAGGGCAAAGAGAGTTTTACTTAAGGCTTACGATTAGCGCTGACGAATTCATTATATTTTTGAAGCAGCGTATAAAGGATACAGGTATTGCTATTGATAAGGTTGAGTCGCTCGACAAGTATAGTAAACGCTACTACGACTACAAAATAAAAATAAACGACAAAACGAGCATCAATAAAAGCGAGGGTATGGTTTATTTTATCCTTGCTACACCTCGATCTGGCAATACGGCCATTGCTCATTCGGTCCACAAAGCTACCGGTTGGCAAAAGATTCAGGCCAAATATCAAGATATAGATTTCAACCGCATGTCAGAACCAACAATAGTTGTTGATCATATTGCTAGCGATGAGTTCAATAGGACCTTCAGCGGAGACTTCCCGTATAAAGTAATCACAATTCTACGTAATCCTATGGATGTATTGCTATCGGCGTTCCGTTTTTGTCAAAATAATACTAACATAAACTGGCTACATGGCAAGGTATTCACAGTACAAACATTACCACGCGGTAAAGACCCTACCTCAAAGAATTTTTTAAACTGGGCTTGTAGTGAAGGCTCAAATGTTTTATTGGATGTTTCTAGCTCTTGGGCAAAGACAGCCGATGCTACCATTAGATACGAGGATTTTATAGAGGATGGTCCGAGTGCCATCATGAGTTTAATAGCGTGCCTGGATACTGGTAATGAATACCCACCACAGCAAGTAAAAGCAGCAGTAGAAGATGTCCAAAAAAACTACCTAGTGAATAGCCGCAACGAGCACCGTTGGTCCAGCGACAAAGATAACTGGTATAAATTCATACCTAAAGAAGCAGTTGCAAAAATTTACGAATGTCACAAGGATATTTTCAAGCAGCTCGGTTATGAATTAGACCTCAGCCGAGTCCTGTCTGATAAAGAGATAAGAAACAATTGCAAAAAATTTTGGTAATCGCAAAGCTAGGCTTGGGTCACAGCGACCTCGTCGGCTCAGCTGTTACCATCTAAGCCTTACTATCTACGGCTAGACATTATTAGTTACTGATTTGTCCTTTTTTATTTTTTTTAATTTTGCCTTGATCATCGTTAGGCTCGGCGGTGGGGAATCGAGCTTCTTGAGGTCGGGTTGGTTTTTTGAAAAAAACAACATCATAAAACCGACCGGTGCAGCGATGGTTAGCCAAAATGCCGAGAAGGGAAATTTTTTGTCATAAACTTCGCCCAGCCGATACGCCACCGCAACAGAATAAACGGTACTAACATATGGAATCAGCACCAGCAAAAACCATTTGCGGGGCAGTTTGAGGGCGCTAATTAGGGCGCTAATATTATAAAGCGGAATAAAAGCCTTCCACCGTCTGGCCCCTAACCTACCAAGAACCAGCGATAATGATACGCAGTACCAGAGGTAAAGCACAAATACGATAACTAAAATAATTATTGAAGTACCGAGCAAGAATTGAATCATTGGGCTATTTTAGCACATCGGTTACTTGAGCCGGACACTGAGGCCCTTGCCCATAAACTCTCGGCACACAAAAGCCGGCGCCAGTGGGGCGCTGAGCGAGCCTTCGTAGCGGTAGCCGATCTCATCAAAATTAACTAGCTCTGAACCCTTAGTGGTGCGTTGGGTTATAAGCCAGTGCGCAAAGGCCCCGCGAGCTATTTTAGAATGCACCGCCACGCTAGTATGCTGGCGAGTTTTGGCGTTATAGGTATAAAAGCGCGGGCTTATGACTAAGCTCTTGTCTAGGTAGGGCACAATTGCCCGGCCGTATTCTAGCGAGGTCAAATTAACGATTGGTTCGCCTTCGGGCAGTAGCCTCGCCAGGCTATCGCCCCAAAACTTATACAGGCTAGTGTAGGGCTCTTCGGGGCTATAAGGCAGCTTGTAGCCCATTTCAAGCCGATAAGGCGCCACGGCGTCGAGCGGCCGCAACAGCCCATACAGGCCAGAAATTATTTTGAGGTGTTGGTTAGCGTATGCTAGATCTTTTTTATCAAAGCTCGCCACCTGCAGGCCACTAAAAACATCACCCCGAAAGCTATGAAGGGCCGAGCCTTGGACTTTGGCGCTTGGCCAGTCGCTAGCGGTAATCATGATTTCTTG
>CALRDO010000001.1 GCA_943354915.1 Patescibacteria group bacterium UBA4664 | reverse complement strand
ACAGTCAGCCCCCGTTGACCGCTTGGGTAACCCGGCATGCGTTTGGTATGGAGCCACCCGCGGGATTTGAACCCGCGACCCCTTCCTTACCATGGAAGTGCTCTACCCCTGAGCTAGGGTGGCTAATTTGGCAATTTACAGATACAAAAACACTTATAGTCTAACATTTTACTGCAATTTCTTCAAGGCTGGGTTTGAGCTGAGGGCCTGCTTGGCTCTGACATTGGCTGGCTCTAACTTAAGTATAGCCTTAAACATCGACATAGCCTCCTTGGGTTGGCCTTCATGCAAATAAGCTTCTGCTAATAGCTGCATAATAGACGTGCTGGCAGGCTCTAAATGAAGGGCCCTAGCAAGAGTTTTAATCTGCTTATCATAGTAGCCAATAACTCTATAAATTCGTGCTAGTGTTACCAGCCGGGCAGATGTTTCCTCCATACTAATTGATTTTTCCAGAGCTACTGCTGAGCGCTTAAATCGGCGACTCTTAAAGAGCACCATAGACAAATTATAATAGCTAGCTGAATTAGGGTAGTTATCGGCAACTATCTGGAAGCACTCTATGGCATCATTAACCTGCCCAAAATGGGAATATATAAAGCCTAATCGGCTATAAGCTAGACTACTTTTATGATCAACCTTGAGCACCTTCAAATAGGCCTTCTCGGCTGCCAGATAGTTTTTAGCGAAATAATATCGGTTGGCGATTTCGAGCAAGCTCTCTAGCCTAGAGTCATGGCTAACAGGTAGAATTGCTAAGCTATTTGCAATAGCTTCAACCACACCGATTTTATATTTACTTAACAGTAAAAAAGTCAGGATAAATAAACTTAAAAATACAATCACTTCATATATCATTAGTACTCCATTGCTAGCTTCTCTAGCACAAACTTAAAATTACCATTATGATGCAGGTGCGCTTGTGCCGCTATCAAGCTATTGGCTCTTGAGACCCACTGCTCGCTAAAAGCCTGGTTTTGAATATCAGCTATAATAACATTAATCAGGCGACTAGCTTCAATTTTACTGGCAATAGTGGATAATACCACTAATCTATCAATAATACTACCACCTATAAAGTCCTGGGCATCGGCAGTTAGTTTAGATTGAACGGATTGATCTTCCTGGCTAAGTGTAATCAGCTTGGCTGGAGATCGACCTGCAAGTTTATAGCTTGCCTGGGATATATGGTACTCACTAATTAAGCCCTCTAGCTGGCTAGGAGTTGGTGCATAGAAATTAACTATCTGTAGCCTAGATAAAACGGTTTTTGGTATCATTGCTCTTTGCTGGGCTACTAATACAATAACGGTCAAAGGTGGTGGCTCCTCTAACAAATTCAGCAGTGAATTAGCAGCCTCAATAGTTAATAAATCTGCCCCATCTATAATGATAACTTTATAGTTGACCCCACTTGGCTTAGAACGATAAGCAAAATCCTTAACCCGCTCTAACTGAGATAGCCGGAGTTTTTTACCATCCTCTGGCTGAATAAATAAAATCCAACGCGCCTTATCACCCTGAGTTGCACTACTACCCAAAAGAGTATTGGCAAGGTCTAATGCTGAACTAGTTTTGCCTAAGCCCGTATCGCCAACGAACAAATAGCCATGGGCTGGCTTAATGGTCGCAGCGTTAAGCTGGCTGGCAGTAGCTGGATGCAAAATTAGCTGATTCATTCTAGCCCACCTAGAAAACTGCTAAGATCAGCTGGCAGAGGTGCATAAAAAGTCTTTTTGACTTTTTTATTAGGCAGTAATATTGATAATTTTTCAGCGTGCAAGAATTGCCTTGCTAGGCCCTGAGGTAAAGCCTTTTTACCATAAAGCTTATCGCCTACTACTGAATGTCCAAGGTGGGCAAACTGAATACGTATTTGGTGGGTTCGGCCGGTATGGATATCAATGCTTAAATAGCTATAATCTTTGTACTCCGCTAGAACCTGATACTGCGAGATTGACATTTTACCAGACGGGTGAACAGCCATGACATTAGGAGATTTAAGTGAACGACGGACAGGTAGCTCAATTCTAGCCTTAGGGTGGCTAAGATGCCCCCAAACTAACGCCAGGTATGTTTTATCGACTGTTCTAGCGGCAAATTGCTGCTGTAAAAACTCTAGAGTTGATTCGTTTTTAGCCATAATAACAACGCCAGAAGTATCTTTATCGAGCCTGTGTACGATTCCTCCGCGCAAATTATCGGCAGGAGCTAATTGGCTACTGAATACGCTAAAAACACTGCTTGACTGGTCCTGGTCGTTTTTGGGGTGCATAAGTAACCCAGCAGGCTTATTAATAACAATTACATTGCTATCCTCAAAGAGAATAGCAATTGATAATTTAAGTTCCCCCTGGTTTTTTGCTAGCATAGTAGTATTATACTAGCTTCTGGAGAGATTGTAGTTGGTTTTTTGTGCCCATTACAACAAGCTTATCGCCAGTATAGATAACTTCTCTGCCCGTTGGGTGGACCTGACTGTTCCCGCTAGTAGTATTTAAGGCTAAAACACTGATGCCGTCGGCATGCTTTAAGATATTCTCTAGCCGGTGGCCACTAACCCGTGAGTGGTGCGTAATTTCTACCTCTTGGACTTGAAGATCAGCGCTCTTATTGGCGGATAAAATGTCTAGAATATCAATAACGTGGGGGCGAATTAACATAGTAGCCATATGGAACCCACCGATCTGGTTGGGCATTGCAACTTTATTGGCGCCAGCCCTTACTATGCGAGTGATATTTTCTTCTCTATTGGCCCTAGCTACGATAAACAAGTCGGGGTTAATCTGCCTAGCAGTTAATGTCACAAAGAGATTACTAGAATCATCCCCTAAGGAAGCGACTACTCCCTTGGCCTTGCCAATTTTAGCCTTGTGTAAATCCTCTTCTTTTGTAGGGTCCCCTACGAAAGCTGTATATCCTAGCGCCACCGCCTCCTTAACTCTATCGGGGTTGCTATCAATAGCAACAAATAGCTGGTTTTCATTAGCTAGTTCTCTAGCTACTTGACTCCCGACTCGTCCGATTCCGCATACAATATAATGATCTTTCATACTTAGAAGTTTTGCCTTTACTTTACGGCGCTTTAATCCATCGCCTAACCCTATAATATACTCGCCGAAAAGCTTAAGCAAATATGCTAGCATTATTAAGCTTGCCAGGACTAGCAAAATTATTATTACTCTCGAAGGCCATGCGTCCATTTTGAAGTTATCGTGGTGGGTCAGACTAATGTAAATAGTGCGATAAAACGCTTCGCTGTAGCTAACATTTTCTAATGTTTTAAGACCAAAAGTAGCAGCTACTAGAAAGCCGGTAACTACTAATACTAAAACAATGATTTGTTTTCGCCTCATACTTATATATTATAAAGCTTATGGTTAAGGATGTCACCGTTTCCAATACAATTACTATAGTGCCAATGCCCGGCCCAAAGTGGGATAATCTTAACGTTTTGAGAACTGTGCAGCCTTGCGAGCTTTGCGGAGCCCTGGCTTTTTACGCTCTTTTTTGCGTGGGTCTCGAGTTAGGTAGCCATGCTTTTTAAGGCTAGTCCGAAAATCCTCACTCATTTCAACTAAGGCTCGGGCTATTCCTAGCCGAACTGCATCAGACTGACCCCTAAGCCCACCACCATCAACCTTAACCTCGATATTCATTAGCTTAGTTTGCGCCACCAATTCTAGTGGAGCTTTAATATTATATATATAAGCTTCATTAGCTAAGAAATATTCCATAGCTGGTTTCGAGTTAATAGTAATCTCACCCTTGCCCTTAAAAAGCTTAACGACTGCGACAGACTGCTTGCGCCTACCAACAGCACGGTAATAATGGCCTTGAGAAGTGGTTTTTTTAACTGATTTTTTTTCTAACATACTATTTTGTCTCCAGCTTAATTATTTCTGGTTTTTGTGCTGTATGCCGATGCTCGCTGGTGGCATAAACCTTGAGGTGCTTAAGCATTTCATCTTTGAGTTTATTTTTTGGTAACATTCCGGCTACAGCGTGTTCGATAACACGATTGGGGTGTTTTTGGATCATTTCCTTCAGGCTCATCTCTTTAATGCCGCCAGGGTATCCGCTATGTCGATAATAAAACTTATCATTCATTTTATTGCCAGTAACTTTAATTTTAGCGCTATTGGTAACTACTACGATATCCCCCGATACGATATTGGGAGTATAGCTAGCCTTGTGCTTCCCCATTAAAAGTTCTGCTAGCCTTGTGCTTAAACGGCCCAAATTCAAACCGTCGGCATCAATAATGTACCACTGTGATGTAATATCTGATTTTTTAGCTGCATACGTCTTCATTTACCTGCTCCTTTTGCTGGTACTTTCTTGGTGGCCGTTGACTGGCCTGAAGGTTTTTTAGTTTGCTTTGGTTTATCAGTAGTAGTTTTTGGTGCCGACGGCCTAGCCGCGGGCTTATAAGAGGCATCTAAGATTAACTCCACCACCGCCATTTCAGCACCATCCCCGAGCCTCTTGCCTGTCTTAACAACACGGGAGTAGCCAGAGTCTCGGCTCTGAAACCCATGGACTAGATCGGTATTAAGTTTTTGGGAAGCAACTGGGTTGATAGTAAAACTCAATATCTGGCGTAAATTATGCAAATCTTGTTTTTTTGCTTTAGTAACTAGTTTGTCAAAAATTCTAGCTAACTCCTTGGCCTTAACCTCGGTGGTTTCAATTCTCTCATAGAATATCAAAGCATCAACTAGCCCGCGCATTAAAGCCTTACGAGGCGCTGCAGCTCTTGAAAACTTTTTTCCGATGTAACTATGTCTATGCATGATCTAGCCTTCTTTATTAACTTTATTGGCTAACTGATCCCTGGCTAACGCCAAGCTCAGCTAATTTTTCTACTACTTCTTCTTGAGCCTTGGCGCCGAAACCTTTTAGCTCTTTTAGGTCTGCTGGGCTAAGGTCCATCAAGTCTTTAATAGTTTTAATGTCATTATTCATTAAAGCATTAGCTGTACGCGGGCTGAAGTTAACTTCATCAACACCAATCTGAGCCATATCTGCTTCGGCTCGTTCTGTAGCTGTCATAATACCACCACTACCAACAGATACTACATCATGTCCTGCTAAAACTTGGAAGTGGCCTACCAAGACTTCTGCGGCCTGCATAACAGCTTCCTTAGGAGTAATTGTCCCGTCTGTTTCAACCTCTAGGATTAGCTTATCGAGATTGGTCATCTGCCCAACGCGAGTATTTTGGACATTATAACGAACTCGCTTGATTGGGGTATAAATAGCATCAATAGCTATCATCCCAACAGGAAGCTTTACGCCGCTTCGGCTCTCTACTGGTGCATAGCCGCGCCCCTGCTCAACTACCATTTCCATTTCAAATTTTGATTTCGCATTATCCAAATTGGCAATCACTAATGCTGGGTTAACTACCTCAACATCGTTAGTAGTATTGATATCGCTAGCTTTAACTATGCCTCCAGATTTTTTTAAAGTTAGCGTAATCGGCTCTTCATTAGGATTTATAAACCTAACCTGCTTTAAATTCAAAATAATCTCAATAATATCTTCCCTGACACCAGAGATAGTTGAAAACTCATGGCTCACGCCTTCTATTTTAACTGCCGTAATTGCACTGCCGGCTAAGCTCGATAGTAATACCCGACGGATAGAATTACCTAAAGTCATACCATATCCTGGGTGTAATGGCTCTAATCTAAACTGGGATGAATTGTCGGTTAATTTTTCTTCTTTTAGCTCTGGCAAATTGATATCGTATAACATTGAATCTCCTTCTTATTTAACGTGAGTAATACTCAATAATTAATTGCTCTTCAATCTCTTGGTCTTGCTCCTCGCGCAGTGGCAACCCTATAACTTTGGCGCTGAACTTCTTTTGATCGAAGCTTAGCCAGCTAGGCAAAGTTTGGTTAGGGTCAATACTATCTTTGAGGGCAATAAAATAAACGGACTTCAGGCTGGTGCTACGGACTGTGATTTCGTCTTTTGGTGAAACAATAATCGATGGAATATCTACTTTCTTACCATTTAACAAAATGTGTCCGTGGCTTACGATTTGGCGGGCGGCTGGCCTTGAAGGGGCAATGTCTAATCTATAAATCACATTATCTAGTCGCCTTTCTAATAGTTGCAGTAAGTTTTCCCCGGCGACACCCTGCATTTTTTCAGCTTTTTCGACATATTTTCTAAATTGTTTTTCTAAAATTCCATAGAAACGCTTAGTTTTTTGTTTCTCGCGCAACTGTAAGGCATAATCGCTGGGTTTTGGGCGACGTGACTGACCATGCTGGCCAGGGCCATAGTTACGTCTGGTTAGGGCCTTTACAGCCTTAGGATGAGTGTGAGCACCCTCTCTACGGGCTATTTTAGCAGCTGGTGTTAAATTACGAGCCATCTCTAAACTCTCCTTGCCTTCTTGGGGCGACAACCGTTATGTGGAATACCAGTTTCATCCTTAATTGATGCCACGCTAATTCCAGAACCTTGGAGGGCACGAATAGCAGATTCTCTACCCCCACCTATGCCTTTAATGATAACCTCTACGCTACTCATCCCAAAGTCCTTACAGACATTAACGGCTTTTTCGGCAGCAATTTGGGCAGCATAGGGTGTGCTCTTGCGTGATCCCTTAAAACCAGCCGACCCAGAAGATGCCCAGCTTAGGACGGCACCTTTTTCGTCTGTAATAGTGATAATCGTGTTATTAAAACTAGAGTGAATATGCACCACGCCTTTAGGCACGCTACGCTTTTGCCGCTTCTTTCTAATTTTGGTAGTTGGTTTACTCATATTTATACCCTTACTTAAGTTTTAGCTGATGATTTCTTACGACCACTTCCAACGGTAACTTTCTTGCCTCTCTTAGTGCGAGCATTAGTTTTAGTGCGCTGGCCCCTCGAAGGTAGCCCGGCACTATGGCGCAAGCCACGATAGGCTTTAATTTCTTTTAAACGCTTCACGTTGCCACTTACTACACGAGACAAATCAGCTTCCACCATGAGATTTTTCTCGATATATTCTCTGATTTTTATCAAATCCGATTCAGAGACTTCTTTAACTCTTTGATCTGGGTTGATATTAAGATTTGTTAATAGTTTTTGGCTAGTTTTAAGCCCAATACCATAGACATAAGTTAAGGCAATTTCTAGACGTTTTTCAGCTGGTACATTAACACCTGCAATACGTGCCATTAGCCTTGCCTTTGCTTATGTTTAGGGTTATCACAAATCACTCGCACTATTCGCTTGCGTACGACTATCTTACATTTTGAACAGATTTTTTTTACTCCAGAACGTACTTTCAAAACAATCTCCTATTTATGACGAAAAGTGATGCGACCCTTAGATAAATCGTAGGGTGTCATCTCGATTGTTACCTTATCCCCTGGCAATATTTTGATATAATGCATACGCATCTTGCCAGAGATATGCGCCAAGATAACATGCCCATTTTCAAGTTCTACCTTGAAGTGAGCATTGGGCAGTGCTTCAACAACACTACCCTCGACTTCGATTACTTCCTTTGTGTTTGCCATAGATTAAAGTTACAAGATGTAATTATAGACGAGATTAGCCTTTTTGTAAAGAGTTTTTCGGCATAAAAACCCTCTTATTCTAATATTTTTCGTAGGTTGCCATTAACACCATCGACCGAAGCTGTTTAACGGTTTCAATGATTACGGCAACGATAATAAGTAGGCTTGTGCCGCCTATTGTGATAGCTTGAGAGGTATTAAAGACAGTTTCCATAATAAATGGTAGGATCGCCACAATACCTAGCCCGAGTGCGCCAGTAAAGGTGATTCGATTAATAATCCCCTTAAGGTACTTGGATGTTTCCTCGCCTGGCCTAACCCCCGGGATAAAGCCCCCTTGTTTTTGTAGATTTTCAGCTATTTCGTCTGGCTTGAAGATAATAGCTGTATAAAAGTATGTAAAGGCCACTACTAGCACAAAGTAGGTTATGCCATAGACTAAACTACTCGGTGAGAAGAGGGTTGTCAATTTCTGCGCAAACGAAGCCACCCACTGTGTTTGAGCATTAGTGAATAGTTGGCCTACAAAAGTTGGGATAGAAAGAAAGGCTAATGCAAAGATAATAGGTATTACACCTGCCGTGATAACCCTTAGTGGCAAATGTGTGTCTACACCCCCATAAGAACTAGCGTTAGATAGCCTTCTAGCATAAGAAACAGGGATATTTCTTTGGCCCTCATTAAGATAAACAATGAAGACCACCGATGCGATGGCAGCCAGCGCTATAAAAACCATGCCAGTAAGCTTGGTAGGGTCTGACTGCGTCAGTGCAAACTGCGAGGCGAGGGTGCTTGGCATGGTAGCTACAATTCCAAATAGAATGATCATTGAAATACCATTCCCAACGCCTTTTTCAGTAATCAATTCACCGAGCCACATCAGTAGCATGGAGCCAGCTGTAATGGTAGAAACCATGAGTGCCCACTGGAACAAGGTAGGGTTCCCAATCAAATCTAGGCCCAAGGATTGCATGGATAGGTTTTTAACCAAGACAACCATCGCAATCGCCTGAACAATTGCTAAAGGCAATGTTAGTAGCCTTGTATAGTAGTTGATTTTGTTCCTACCCGCCTCACCCTCTTTTGAAAGTGCTCCAAGCTTAGGAATAACTTGGGTTAAAAGCTGAATAATAATTGAGGCATTAATATAAGGACCTAGCCCCATTAGCAGTACCGAAAATCTAGAAAGTGCTCCACCTGAGAATAAGTTAACAAAGCCTAGTATTGAATTAGATTCAAAAATCTTAGTCAGAAATGATTGAAGTTTTGCACCTTCAGCAACGGGTACTGGTATCTGCGAAAGCAGGCTATAGGCAACCATAACAACCAAAACCACCAACATGCGCTTACGCAATGAGGTATTTTTGTATAATTGGCGCCAAGCTTCTTTGTTCATTCACCCCCAGACTTTAGTTACTTAATGCTAGCTACTTTGTTTTGGTTTCTTCAGTATCACAGTGCCCCCAGCTTTTTGGATTGCTTCAAGAGCTGACTTGGAGGCTTTATCGACGGTAATAGATACTGCTAATGTAATTGTACCACCTCCGAGTAACTTTATTAGACCATCGGCTTTCCTGATTAGCCCAGCTGATTTTAGAACTGCTCCATTAACTGTCTTTTTGGATAAAGCATTGATATCAGAAATATTTACTACCTGGTACTCTTTTCTATCCAAAGGCTTAAAGCCTCTGGCTTTTGGTAAGCGTTGGGCGAGCTTAGTTTGTCCGCCCTCAAAACCTGCCTTAAACTTGCTACCAGTACGAGAGTTCTGACCTTTTGTACCACGTCCTGCTGTTTTACCTTGGCCAGCGCTAATGCCACGACCTAATCTTTTAGTAGACTTTACTTTGCTGGTAGTTAGTTCATGGATTTTCATTATTTTGACTCCTTTGAGACCTTCACTGCCGCCTTTAACTTAGATAGTGCCTCTACTGTTGCATATGAATTATTAATCTTATTAGCTGAGCCCAATGACTTGGTTAAGACGTCTTTGACGCCTGCTGCTTCTAGTACGGCCCGTACTGCCCCGCCAGCGATAACTCCTGTGCCTGGGCGGGCGGGCTTCATAAATACTACAGCTCCACCAAATGTAACCTGTATTTCATGGGGGATTGTCGTGCCATTGAGCTCGAAGGTTATCATAGATTTTTTGCCCTTTGCGATGGCTTTCATAATTGAAGTTGGGGCGTCTTTACCCTTGCCCACTCCAACGCCAACCTTGCCCTTACCATCTCCCACTACAGCGGTAGCTCTGAATCTAAACCGACGACCGCCCTTAACGACTCGCGTCACACGGTCTAGTGCAATAATTCTTTCATCAAATTCAGGTATCTCACGATTATGTGTTCTGTTAAATTGACTATTGTTCATCTAAAACTCCAATCCTTCCTTGCGAGCCGACTCAGCAAAAGCCTTAACTCGGCCATGGTAAATTTTGCCGCCCCTATCAAAAACAACCTGCTTAATTTTAGCTTTTTTAGCTACTGCCCCAATTTGAACCCCTAGCCATTGAGCTTTTTGAGTCATGGTTTTAGTATCCAAATCCTTCTGCGACTCGGTAGTAACCGCGCCGATAGTTTTGCCAGCCACATCATCAACTAATTGGGCTCTTAAATGGTTAAGGGAGACAAAAATACATAATCTTGGTCTACTGCTAGTTCCAGATACCTTAGCACGAATTCTGCGTATGGCTTTAAGATTTTTCATTCCGAACCTCCCTTAGCAGCTGTTTTACCAGCTTTTCTGCGAACATACTCGTTAACATACCTGATGCCTTTGCCCTTATAGGGCTCTGGTTTTTTAAACATTCTGATATTTGCAGCGGCTTCGCCAACCTGCTGTTTATTATGCCCAGAGATAGTAATAATATTCTGATTAACACCAATATCGATACCCGCTGGGGCTTGGTATAGTACGGGGTGAGAAAAGCCTAGGCTCATCTCAAGCACATCGCCCTTCATTTGGGCCCTAAAACCTACACCGTTAATTTCGAGTTCCTTAGAGAAACCAGCAGATACACCAATCACTATATTATCAATCAGGGTTCTTTGTAGCCCAAACTGCTTTTGGGTAGTAGCATTTTGAACCTCCTGGGTAACTATAATTTGATTATCGGTCTTAGCCACTGTAAAACCAGCTAAGACTTTAACTTCTAGCTCCCCTTTAGGTCCTTTAGCTGATACCACATTGGCGCCAATTAATACATCAACTCCTTCGGGTATATTTATGGGTTGTCTTCCAATTCTACTCATGTTAGTACACCTTACAAATTAGCTCTCCGCCAATTCCTTTTGTTCTAGCCTCTTTGCCTGTCATAATTCCGGCAGGTGTAGAAATAATCACTATGCCCCGGCCAGTTCGAACTGTTGGGATATCAGAAGCTTTGGCATAGATTCTTCTGCCTGGCTTACTAACTCTCACTAAGCTCTCTGGGGAGGTAGAGCCGTTAAGTTGTAGGCTTAGTTGCTTAAACCCACCTTGCTCTAATACAGAAACTTTGCCTAAATACCCATTAGAGTGCAATATCCCAGCGATAGCTGCCTTAAGCTTGGAGTAAGGCATAATAACTTCCGACTTACCGGCTGTAATGCCGTTGCGTATTCTTGTTAACATGTCTGCGACTGGATCTGTTGTCATCATAATATCTGCTCCTACCAACTCGACTTAGTTACGCCGGGAATCTGCCCCTTAGAGGCGTATTCACGGAAAGTTAATCTACTCAAACCAAACTTACCCATATAGCCCCTAGGCCTACCAGTAATTACACAGCGGTTGCGTTGCCGGTTAGGATTAGAATTGCGGGGGAGCTTCGCTAGGCCTTCTAAGTCACCGGCCGCTCGGAGCTCAGCGCGCTTATTGGCAAACTTAGCTGCTAATTTTTGTCTCTTTAATTCTCTTTGGATTAATGCTTTACGGGCCATTATTTTGCTCCTTTCATAAATGGCATGCCTAGCTTTTCAAGCAGTGCCTTACTAGCTTTGATGTCATCACCACTAATTACTATTGTTATTTGTAGCCCATGTATAGCCGAGGCGTCTTCATAGGATATCTCTGGGAAAACTGTCTGATCGCTAATACCAATACTGTAATTACCACTGGCATCAAAAGACTTGGGGCTAACTCCGTGAAAATCTCGAGTTCGCGGTAGTACAACTGCAATCAGACGATCTAGGAAGCTATACATTCTTTCCCCGCGCAATGTAACCTTAGTGCCAATTGGCATACCTTCGCGCAACTTAAAGCTCGCAATGCTATGTTTAGCTTTGGAGTTAATTGGTTTTTGGCCAGATATCTTTGCCAATGTAGCAGCTACCATATCTAAATGTTTACTATCGGCTACAGCCTTACCAACGCCGCTATTGATAACTACTTTTTGAATCCTAGGGATCTGATGCACATTAGAAATTGCCAAATCAGCTTTAAGTTCATCAATGACCGTATCATTATATTTTTGCATTAATCTATTCATAGCTATTTTTCCTCTACCTTTTTGCTGGCTTTTTTAACTGCTGTTTTAGGCTTAGGATTGACAAACTTGGAGACCTTAA
The DNA here is from genome assembly GCA_943354915.1 of Patescibacteria group bacterium UBA4664. Lineage (GTDB taxonomy): Bacteria > Patescibacteriota > Saccharimonadia > CAILAD01 > BJGX01 > SICB01. The sequence goes on along the minus strand of CALRDO010000001.1, from coordinate 43,865 downwards.
AAATTCGCTGCTTTTTGCCCTGGGCTTGCAATTTATAACCAACTCTAGCTGGCTTATTAGTAACAGGGTCTATAACCATCACCTTAGAAGCATGGATTGGCTTATTAATTTCTAGAATACCGCCTTTTGGCTGGGCCTGACTTGGTTTTGTATGGCGCTTGACGATATTAACTCCCTCAACAACTATTTGAGATAGAGCCGGCAATACCAACATAACTTCACCAATTTTGCCCTTATCGCGTCCAGCTATCACCATAACTTTATCTTTCTTCAAAATCTTCATAGCTAAAGTACCTCTGGGGCTAATGATACAATTTTCATAAATCCTCTTTCGCGTAATTCACGAGTGACAGGTCCGAAGATACGAGTTCCACGGGGCTGATTACTGGCATCAATTATAACTGCCGCATTTTCGTCAAAACGAATATTGCTCCCATCCTTACGGGTTATTTCTCGCTTAGTACGGACAACTACAGCCCGCACAACTTCCTTCTTTTTAACTGTTCCGTTAGGAGTGGCAACTTTAACGCTAGCCACTAAGATATCCCCAATACGGGCATATCTTCTTTTACTACCACCTAGAACCTTAATGCACATAATTTCTTTAGCTCCAGTATTGTCAGCTACTCTTAATCTGGTTTGGGTTTGAATCATTCGGCAACCTCGGTTTTTACAATAGCCTTACTTAAAATCTTGGAAAGCTTAAAATGCTTGTTTTTGCTAATCGGCCTTGTTTCTGAAATCTCAACCATGTCTCCCAAGCTAGCCTTGCTATCCTCATCATGCGCTTGGAATCTAGTAGTTACTAGGTAAGATTTCTTGTATATTGGGTGAGATTTGCGTCGCTGGGTAGCAACAATAATAGTTTTATGCATCTTAGTTGATACGACCTTGCCTTGTAATATTCGACTCACGACTTTTCTCCTTTAGGTGTTTTATCCGCTTGGGACATAATAGTTAATATTCTAGCTATGGTACGTTTAAGGCCTCTAATCTCTCGCACATTTTTAACTTCCTTGGTGCGGTAATCAATGCTTAGTTGCGCTAATTTAGCCCTTGTATCAATTAAGGTTTTTTGTAGTTCTGGATTTGATTTGTTTTTTAATTCTTTAGCTTTCATCAGATTCTCCAGCATGGGCTTTAATTATAAATTTAGTTTTAACTGGGAGCTTGTAGGCAGCCAGTCGCATCGCTTCCTTGGCTATATCCTCAGTAACTCCATCCATTTCAAAGAGTATTGTTCCAGCCTTAACCTTAGCGGCATAATGATCTAGTGCTCCCTTACCTGAACCCATCCGCACTTCAGCTGGTTTTTTGGTGATAGGCGTGTGTGGGAATATTCTAATCCAAATTTTGCCACCACGTTTAATGTACCTAGTCATAGCACGGCGAGCTGACTCGATTTGGCGTGAGGTAATCCTCTCATTGCTAAGTGCCTTCAAGCCGTAACTACCAAAACTAATATCGGCCCCACGGGTAGCCTGACCGTTATTACGGCCTTTTTGGGCTTTTCGATATTTAGTTTTGCGTGGCATTAACATAATTTTTCTCCTTAAGCCTTATAAATCCACACTTTAACACCAATCACGCCAAAAGTAGTTTTAGCTTCAGCGGCGGCATAATCAATATTAGCTTTAATGGTATGGAGCGGAATACTACCGAGGGCAGCTGTTTCGCGGCGTGCCATTTCAGCACCATTAAGACGACCGCCGACACTGATTTTGGCACCTAATGCCCCAGATCGTAAAGCTGCTTCGGCGGTACTTTTAATAACTCTACGAAATGGTAGGCGTCTTTCAAGCTGGGATGCTACATTCTCGGCAACTAGTTGCGCGACAAGCTCTGGGCTCTTAACTTCTTCAATATTAATTTTGAATGAGCCAGGGATAACCTTTGCCAAATCTTTCTTGAGAGCTTCAACGCCCACTCCACTACGGCCAATTACTACACCTGGTTTGGCGGTAAAGATGCTAATTATGAGCTCATTGCTTGATCGCTGAATCTCAACCTTAGCAATAGATGCCCTAAAACCTAGCTTGCTGGCAATAAGCTTACGAATGTGAATATCCTGAGCGACTAAAGTAGCAAATTGACGGTTATCAAACCATTTTGATTGCCAGTCTTTAGTAACACTTAGCCTAAAGCCTATTGGATTTATCTTTTGTCCCATTACTTTCTTCCTCGCTTCTTCTTAGTTATCTTGGTTGTAACCTTTGGCTTAAGAGTTGATTTTGGAGCCTTGCTGACCGGCTTGTCGGTGCCCTGAGTAGCCTGCTTACTCTCGTCGTCACTATCTAAAATAATGCGCAAGTGTGCCATTTGGTGCTCAATTTTGCCGTATGCACCCTTAGCTCTTGGTCGGCCTCGTTTGAGTTTAGGCCCCTGGTCAACACGAATTTCAGATATTTTAAGATTGGCGCTACTTAAACTATAGTTGTTCTCGGCGTTTGCAATGGCGCTCTTAATGCCAGATGCAATCATTTGAGCAGACTTCTGTGGCATACTTAAAAGTATTTCACGGGCATCGAGAGCTCGCTTACCACGCACCATATCGGCGCCCAAACGAAGTTTTTGGGCTGAGATGCGGAGATATTTAATGTTAGCTGCTACTTTCATAATAATGGCCTTACGACTTTCCTTCAGCCTTAGCTAATTTACCACCGTGCCCTCTGAACTTACGAGTTGGAGAAAACTCACCAAGTTTATGGCCTACCATATTTTCTGTAATTAAAACTGGGGTATGGACTTTCCCATTATGAATGGCGATTGTCCTACCAACCATTTCGGGGCTGATGGCACTAGCCCTGGACCAAGTTTTGATAATAGTCTTATCGTTTAACTCTAATGCCATTACCTTACGCAATAGTTTAGGGTCAATAAATGGTCCTTTTTTGCTAGATCTACTCATCTATTTTCTTCCTTTCCCGCGCCCGCGGATAATCATAGCGTTAGTTAATTTACGACGTCTGGTCTTAAGACCCATTGCAACCTTACCCCAGGGTGTTCTTGGGATTCTTCCTGGACCACTTAGCCCCTCACCACCACCCATTGGATGGTCAGAAGGATTCATAGCCTTACCACGAACTGAAGGTCTTCGGCCCATATGCCGTTTTCTTCCGGCGCTACCGATAGTAATATTCTGATGGTCAGCATTGCCTATTTGCCCGACCGTAGCCATACAATTGACGTGAATTAACCTTACCTCTCCTGAAGGAAGCTTGATTTGAGCCCAGTCACCTTCACGAGCAGCAAGTTGAGCACGAGCACCAGCACTGCGAGCTAGCTGGCCACCCCTGCCTGGTTGCATCTCAATATTGCAAATAGTTGAACCGACTGGAATATTTTTTAATTTCAAACGATTGCCTGGTTTAATTTCGGCCGATTCTCCAGAAGCTATCTTCTTGCCAACCTTCATATTGGCGGTTGCCAAAACATAGGCCTTAGTGCCATCATCAAACCTAACCAAAGCTATATTTGCGGATCGATTTGGGTCATATTCTAGGGCAATAATCTCGGCATTATTAACGCTACTAAATACAAAATCAACTAAGCGATAAGCACGCTTAGCTCCACCGCCACGATGTCTGGTGGTGATTTTGCCTTGATTATTGCGCCCAGCCCTTTTAGTAATAACTGTAGTTAGTGACTTTTCGGGCTTCTTTTTTGTTAAGCCTGAAAAATCTGCTACGCTCATATTGCGTCGGGCAGCAGTATTTGGTTTAAGAGTTCTAATTGCCATTATTTCTGTTCCTTATCGCTAATGTTAAAAACGCCAATTTTCTGACCTTTTTTGACTGTTATATAAACTCGCTTTTTGTCTTTTCTCTTTCCTATGACACCTTTGAATTTCTTTACTTTACCCTTAATAATCATCGCTCTAACTTGTATCGCATCAACCTTAAATTGCTCTTTAATAGCCTTAGCTACCATCGGTTTATTAGTAGCCAAACTAACATCAAACATATATACACCACGGGCTGCAAGATTCATGCTTTTTTCAGTTATTACTGGCCTTAGCGCTACTATTGACATGACTTATGCTCCTGCCTTAATGACTGCTTTTTCTGCTATTTTGTTGGTGCTCCGAGGCGCGCCAAGCCAAGCTACTAATTCCTTGAGTCCTTCGCTATCAATTAAAATTACGTCCGCATCTAATATAGCTGTAACATTAATTTGCTTAATTGATAAGAGCATGACTCCAGGAATATTGTGGGCCGAGACAATAAATTTATTATCTAACTTGGAAGCTGCTATTAATATTGAGCCTTCGGCGCCAATCTTATCAATAATATTAATTACCTGCTTAGTCTGATATGCACTAACGCTAAAAGATTCTACAATCTTAATGCTACTTGCCTTAAGACTTAAGGCTTGCTTAAGGCTAGAACGAATCATACTCTTTGGCATATCTTTAGTGTAATTCTCATTACCGGTTGGTCCAAATGCTACCCCACCATGTCGCCAGATAGGGTTACGAGTAGAGCCGAAACGTGCTCGCCCTGTACCTTTTTGACGCCACGGCTTGCGCCCACCACCAGATACTTCTCCTCGTTTTAGGACCTTGGCATTATTTGTACGAATATTACTTAAGAAGCGATTATAAGCAATTTTAAGTTGATCGGTATTGGCATCTACGCCGAAAACGTTCTTAGGCAAGTCAATCTCGCCTTTTTTAGTGCCAAGCTTAGAATAGCTAACAGCCTTCATTACAATGCCCCCTTGATAACAACTATCCCACGTCTTGGGCCTGGAACGCTACCAACTACTGCAATTAGACTATTCTCGGTATCAATTAGGGCAATCTTTTGATTTTTGATGGTAACTTTGGCATGCCCCATTTGGCCAGCCATTTTCATACCCTTTGAGACATGCTGTGGATAACCAGCTCCGATAGAGCCAGGAGCTCGGTAATTATGGCTACCGTGGGTTTTAGGGCCAGTATTGAAATTATGGCGTTTAATGGTGCCGGCAAAACCTTTACCTTTTGAGATTCCAGAAACAACTACCTTTTCGCCAACCTTAAAGATATCTACACCTAAACTGTCACCCACTTTAAGTTCAGCTGGTTGCTCTTGGTCGTCGGTAAACTCTGCTGTCTGGATAGTTTTAAATTCCTTAAGCACTGTACTCTTAGCGCCTGATAATTTGAGCTGTCCCGCCTGGGTCTTAGAAAGCTTTTTAGATTCTCCGTAGCCGAGCTGGACTGCACTATAACCATCAGCCTCAATAGATTTTAATCTGGTGACAATACAAGGACCAACCTGAAGTACGGTTACGCCACTGCGCGCACCGTTGGCATCAAATATTTGAGTCATTCCGACTTTTTTAGCTAATAATACCTTCATAAATCTCCGGCTTAAAAATAATAAAACCTGAGTAAACAGATTGGTTTCCTTGCCTCTTTTATTAAAAAGCACAAGGACCTGATCGCTTCTCAGTATTTTTATCTATCCAATATACTATCGATAGACAAAAGTCAGCTGTAATTGTACCAGATTATTACCAGATATGTCAATCCTGTTAGGAAACATGGGTTCTGCGTTACTATCCATAGAAAAATATCATTAACCATAAAAGGCGCCACGACGGCGCCAGATATGATTAATTATTAAAGATTATCTAAGAACCTATAATAAAAACGGAGCTACTTAAGTAGGGTGATTCCACCAATAACTGGCAGTGGCTTTTGTTCGCCATTGACAACATTAATGATGCCCAAGATGGCAAAGATTGTTGGTGCAAAATAAACTACCCATACAAGCAGGCCAACTAGTGGAAGAGAAATGGTCAGAACAATGCTTGCGGCATAAAGTGCGACAGCAAATAGTAGATTTACTAGCCCCTGATTAGTATGATATCTTACGAATTTACTCTTACTGCCGGTAAGCAAAGGCACTAGCACCAAAACTCCTAAGTAAGCCAAGATACCCATTAGTTTGTCATTTTCACTATTTGATTTTTTTTCCTCTGGCATAATTACCTCCATATAATTTAAATTATTTAATTAATATTAAAACTAGTATTTATTGTAACGCTAGTTGCTGCGTAAAACAAGCTCGGGTTAGTCTGATTTTTGATCAAACTAGGAGGTAATTACATCTTAATTTCGATATTGACACCATTTGGCAAACTAAGATTAGTTAGGCTATCAATGGTTTTAGGGGTATGGTCATAAATTTCAATAAGGCGTTTGTGTGTTCGCATTTCAAACTGCTCACGGGCATCCTTGTAGACGTGGGGGCTAGTTAGTACCGTGTATTTATCCTTTTTGGTTGGTAGCGGTATTGGCCCAGCGACATGAGCGCCAGTACGAATAGCCGTATCAATAATCTGCTTAGCTGATTGATCAATAATTTTATTGTCATAAGCCTTTAGCTTGATGCGAATTCGTTGCTTTTCTTGTTTTTCTGGCATTTTAGATAAGGTGCTTTCTTTTACTCTTTTATAACTTACTTGATAATCTTAGTTACTACTCCTGCTCCAACGGTCTTGCCACCTTCGCGGATAGCGAAACGTAGACCCTCGTCCATAGCAATTGGTGCAAGTAACTTAACCTTAACGCTAATATTATCTCCAGGCATAACCATCTCTGTACCTTCTGGTAATTCAACCTCGCCCGTGACATCAGTAGTTCGGAAGTAGAACTGTGGTTTATAACCTTTAAAAAATGGCGTGTGACGACCACCTTCATCTTTTTTCAAAACATAAACTTCACAATCAAACTCGGTATGTGGAGTAATTGAGCCCGGCTTAGCAAGAACTTGTCCGCGCTCAATATCATCGCGTTCAATACCGCGTAATAGTACACCGACATTATCGCCAGCTTGACCTTCGTCGAGTAGCTTTTTGAACATTTCAACGCCTGTTACAACAGTTTTAGTGGTTTTCTTGATGCCGATGATTTCAACTTCTTCGTTGATATTTACTTTACCCTGCTCAATACGCCCAGTAGCAACTGTACCGCGGCCTTTGATAGAAAAAACATCTTCAATTGGCATTAAAAATGGCTTATCTAATTCTCGTACAGGCTCAGGTATAAATTCGTCCATTGCCTTCACAAGCTCCATAACGGCATCTTGACTTGCGGCATCACCCTCTAGGGCTTTTAGTGCCGATCCCTTGATAATTGGGGCGTCTTTGTCGTATTCGTACTTTTCGAGTAATTCTCGAATTTCGATCTCAACTAGCTCAGCAAGCTCTGGGTCGGCCATATCCATCTTGTTCATAAAAACTAGGATTTTAGGTACTCCAACCTGACGAGCCAAAAGAACATGTTCGCGGGTTTGAGGCATAGGGCCATCAGCAGCTGAAACCACTAAAATAGCTCCATCAATCTGAGCCGCACCAGTAATCATATTCTTAACGTAATCAGCGTGACCTGGCATATCGACGTGGGCATAATGCCGTTTTTCGCTTTCATACTCTTGGTGTGAAGTAGCAATGGTAATACCACGCTCTTTTTCCTCTGGTGCATTATCAATTTGGTCATAAGCGACAGGCTTGTTAATGTCGCTAGGTAGTTTGCTAGCTAGTACTGATGTAATAGCAGCTGTTAGGGTAGTTTTACCATGATCAACGTGCCCCATGGTTCCAACATTTACGTGTGGCTTATCTCGCTTAAATTTATCTGACATCGATTCTCCTTTATAATATACTTAAAATTAATTGCATTAGATTTGATTTTTTAGACAATAATAAAATTGCCATATTATTAGACCTCCTAATTATAAGGAGTATTTACTGATTTGTAAAGAGGTAAATTATAAATTACGTTAGCGTTTTTCGCCAGCTTCGCGGGAGGCAGTATACTTGCCCTTCAGATCGTCAGCAACATGGCTCGGCACCTCGGCATAATGGTCAAATTGCATGGCATAAGAAGCCCTACCTTGAGTCATGCTCCTAAGGCTAGTGGCATAGCCAAACATTTCGGCAAGCGGAACATAGGCTTTGATAATTTTAGCACCGCTACGGTCCTCCATAGTATCGACTCGGCCTCTTTTGGCATTAATATCGCCAATTACATCCCCCATGAACTCCTCGGGCGTGGTAACCTCTACTTCCATCGTTGGCTCCATAATAACAGGAGTGGCTTTTTTAACACCCTCTTGGAGTGCCATTGAAGCGGCAATTTTAAAAGCTATTTCAGAAGAATCTACATCATGGTAACTCCCATCGTACAATTTGCAATGCAAATCTACTACTGGATAGCCAGCAATCACACCATTACGCATGGCTTCTTTAACACCAGCCTCAACAGGTGCAATATATTCTCTTGGTATTGCACCGCCAACAATAGCGTTCTCAAATTCAAATGTGATAGTTTTATCACTATCCTCAGTATGAATAAGTGGGCTAAGTTCTAGATAGACATGCCCATATTGCCCACGACCACCTGATTGGCGAACAAATTTATGCTCAATCTGGGTAGTACCCTTAATTGTTTCACGAAAAGCTACCTGCGGTCGGCCTACATTTGCTTCTACCTTAAATTCTCGCTTCATTCGGTCTACTAATACTTCCAGATGAAGCTCCCCCATACCAGCAATTATCGTCTGCCCTGACTCTTCGTCGGTACTAACGCGGAAAGTTGGGTCTTCTTCGGCCAACCTGCCCAGTGCAATGCCCATTTTTTCTTGGTCGGCCTTGGTCTTTGGTTCAATTGCAATATTAATAACTGGCTCTGGGAACTCGATAGATTCTAAAAGTACTTGGTTAGATTCATCGCAAAGGGTATTGCCAGTAACGGTATTCTTAAGTCCTACAGCAGCGGCAATATCCCCGGCATTAACTTCAGTTACTTCTACGCGGTTATTGGCATGCATTCGCACAATTCGGCCAATTCGTTCCTTCTCGCCAGTGCTAACATTATAAACATAGCTACCTGATTTGAGCGTGCCGGCATAAACTCTAAAAAAACATAGTTTACCCACAAACGGATCAGTTGCAATCTTAAAGGCTAAGCCCGCAAAGGGAGCGTCATCACTAATCTCAAGCAATTTTTCTTCGCCTGTTTTATTATCTGTTGCCAGCGGTGGGGTAACATCTAGGGGGCTTGGTAGGTAATCAACAATTAAATCTAAAAGTTTCTCTACAATTACGCCACGCCCATCACCGCCAGCGACTAAGAAAAAATCACCTCTTAGGACAGATTTGCGGATAGCTGATTTAATTTCTGCCTCGGTCAGTTCTACGCCATCAAGATATTTTTCCATAATAGCGTCATCGGACTCAATAGCAGCCTCAATAAGATGAGATCTGTACTTCTCGGCTTTTTCAAGCATATCTTCTGGTATTTTAATTTCTTTTAGCTCTTTATCGGTGTAATCATTATATTGGTAGGCCTTCATCTCGATAACATCAATGATTCCGTTGATTTGCTGTTCAAAGCCAATTGGCAGATGTACTGGATAGGCATGCTTGCTTAATCGTTCGTGGATAGAAGCCAGGCTCTTATAAAAATCGCCGCCTGTTTGATTGATTTTATTGATAAAACAAATTCGGGGAACGCCATATTTGTCAGCTTGTCGCCAAACAGTCTCAGATTGTGGCTCAACCCCCATCTTGCCATCAAACATTACGCAAGCTCCATCTAGTACCCTCAAAGAACGCTCAACCTCAACTGTAAAGTCAATATGCCCTGGAGTGTCGATAATGTTAATAAGCTTACCTTTCCAAAAGCAAGTTGTAGCAGCAGAAGTAATAGTTATGCCACGCTCCCGCTCCTGCTCCATCCAGTCCATGGTAGCTTCGCCTTGGTGGACTTCACCTATTTTATGTACCACGCCCGTTCGGTACAAGATACCTTCTGTAACAGTCGTTTTGCCAGCATCAATATGGGCAATGGTCCCCACATTGCGGATATTCTCTAATGTATATTCACGAGCCATAAAAGTAAGATTAATTCCTTTCGATATTATAAATAAATAATGCCGAAATTTCGGCTTAAGTCGGATACTATTCTACCTTATTTTGACTGTCTTAACAAGTAGTATAAAGTAATTTGCAAAACTCATTCCGCCACACGCTTGCTTGCAATAAAATCAGGCTTTATAGTAAATAAATAACAGTAAAAAAAGTGAGTCAGGAGGGTAACTCATTTTTTAGAATGTCTCTAGAGAAATACTAGATTGCTTTTTTTGTGGCCAGCTTTATTAGTACCTTGCAAAATGCGCGAAGGCTTTGTTGGCTTCGGCCATTTGATGAGTGTCTTGCTTTTTCCTAATTGCATCACCTTCATTATTATAGGCTGCAACTAATTCGTGAGCGAGTTTTTGATCAAAGCTTTTGCCCTTTTTCTTGCGCGCCGATTCTAGGATCCAAACCATTGCATAATGCACCCTACGATCACCTTTTACTTCAATTGGGACCTGATAATTAGCTCCACCAATACGCTTAGATTTTACTTGTACCTGTGGGCTAACGTTTTTAATAGCGCCTTCAAAAACTTCCAAAGGTTCTTTTTTGGTTTTCTCAGAGGCTTGCTGCAGGGCACCATACACTAAGTTCTCTGCTAAACGTTTCTTACCATCTAGCATGACCTTGTTAATCATTTTAGTCACCAAAACACTACCATATAGCCTATCGGCTAGATGAACTCGTTTCAGTGATTTAGTAACTTTTCTAGGCATAGCTTACTCTTTTTTACTCCCACTAGATTTTTTAACACCATACTTGCTTCTACCCTGCTTGCGATTGCTAACACCACCAGTATCGAGATGTCCTCTCACGATGTGATAACGGACACCACCAAGATCCTTAACGCGACCGCCACGAACCAAGACAACCGAATGTTCTTGCAAATTGTGGCCTTCGCCGGGGATGTAGGCTGTAACTTCCATACCATTAGTTAGTCTAACGCGGGCCACTTTACGAAGGGCCGAATTAGGCTTACGAGGGGTCTGGGTATAAACCTTGATGCAAACTCCGCGCTTAAAAGGGGCGACGCGCTGGGTAGATTGGTTTTTAAGAGAATTAAAAGTCCTACCTAAAGCCGGTGATTTGGTTTTGGTTGTCTTGCGCGTACGCGGTTTTCTAATAAGTTGATTAATAGTTGGCATAATTTGTAATTTCAATACTCTAACAGATAAGACTCATCTGGTCAAGCATTTCCTCCCTTGTCATCTCTAAAGCCAGTACCGACTGGTATTAACCGGCCAATTATAACATTTTCCTTAAGGCCTCGTAAATTATCAGACTTCCCCCGAATTGCAGCACCAATTAGGACCCGAGTGGTTTCCTGGAATGATGCAGCCGATAACCAGCTGTCAGCACCTGTAGAAATTTTCGTAATTGGCATTAAGAGCAATTCATAAGTAGCTGGTTTTTTACCCTTACTGAGAGCTTTGTCGTTAGCTATGGTCAATGAAGGCTTGGAAACTATGTCACCAGAAATAAACTCTGTATCGCCGGGCTCTTCAATCTGGACTCTGCTAAACATCTGCTTAATAATCACTTCGATATGCTTAGCAGCAATAGTCTGGCCTTGGCTTAAATAAATTGCCTGGACTTCATCGATAACATAACGTTGCACTGCCTCTTCGCTACGAAGTTTTAGCATATCCTGAAGATTAATTGGGCCTTCTGTCAAGCGCTGACCTATCTCTACTCTGTCGCCAGACTTAAGCTCAACTGTAACATATTCGCCAATAGTGTATTCACGTAACCCAGCACCTAAGTGAGTTAATGATATTTTATCTTTTGTAACCTTAACTTCACCTGAACCGCCGGCCTTGATAGTCCGCTTGCCATCCTTGCTCTGGGCTAATATTTGGCTACGTTCTACTGTTGCCCCTGATTTTACTTTAGCCTGCATGGCCCCTAATTTATAATCTGTGACTTTTTGATTATCAGGAATAATTATAAGGTTTTGCTTGTTACCAGCCTTGCGAATTTGAATTGTTCCTTCCATATCCGCTAGTATGGCATGCCCCTTAGGGTTACGGACTTCAAATATTTCTTCAACTCTTGGAAGCCCCTGGGTGATATCTTCAGTAGCAACACCACCAGCATGCATGGTACGCATGGTCAATTGAGTCCCTGGTTCGCCAATACTCTGAGCGGCAATTATACCAACCGCCTCACCCTGCCTAACAGGCTTGCCAGTACCTAGATCTAAGCCATAGCATCTCTCGCAGATTCCCCATAAGCTTTTACACTTCAAAATTGAACGAATCCTAACCTCTTCAATGTCTGTTTCGTCAATTGCTTTTGCTTCATCGTCTAAGATTAATCCGTTTTTCTTAATAATAACTTGCTTAGTTTTAGGATTAATAATTTTTTCATTAGCGACTCTACCTACTAACCAAGCGCCTATTCCGTCTTCACCAGCTGCTTGAGCTTCAGCTCTACTGATAATATAGCCTTCCTTGTCGCCACAATTTTCTTCTGAGATTACAATGTCCTGACTAACATCAACCAACCTGCGAGTTAAGTAGCCTGACTCGGCAGTTCTTAGGGCGGTATCTGTTAAACCTTTACGGGCACCATGAGTGCTAATAAAGTATTCAAGAATCGAGAGCCCGTCTTTATAATTAGATCGAATTGGTAGCTCAATCGTTCTGCCAGATGGATTAAGCATCAACCCAAGCATTCCAGCCATCTGATTAACCTGTGCCATAGTAGCACGGGCTCCAGAGTCTATATCTAATGTTAATGTTGATTCACTTTTACCGAGTGTCTCAACTAGTGATTTTTCAACTGCCTCACCGACTTCCTTCCAGGCGGCAATAGTCTTATGGTAACGCTCATCATCCGTAATCAAGCCCTGGTCATACTGGCTGGCGAAACTAACAACTTTCTCTTCCCCCTGCGCAATAATATTAGCGCGGTCCAGAGGGACAACTAGGTCATCCATCCCAATTGAAATACCCGACAATGTTGCATACTCAAAACCTAAATCTTTCACTGCATCTGAAAGTTTTGCTGTTTCGTCTGGTCCAAAATTAACGAATACTTCAGCCATGACTTTCTTTAGCTTAGATTTAGTCATCATATCATTCTGGAATGCCATTGCTGTCGGCAAGACCTCATTGAATAATAGCCTCCCAGTAGATGTCTCAACTAACTGATTGTTAACGCGAACGCTAATTTTAGCTCGTAAATCAACGGCTCCGCCTTGATGCGCCATAATGGCGATATCAGAATTTTCAAATATTTTACCTTCGCCTTTAGAGCCAGGCTTGATAGATGTCATAAAATAGCAACCCAGTACAATGTCTTTGCTAGGATTAACGACTGGTTCGCCAGATGATGGCTTCAGTAGGTTATGCCTGGAAAGCATGATATCCTTCGCTTCTGCCTGTGCGGCCTTACCAAGCGGGACATGAACGGCCATTTGGTCACCATCGAAATCAGCATTAAAAGCTGCGCAAACCATTGGGTGCAACTGGATAGCCTTACCTTCAATTAAGATTGGCTTAAAGGCTTGTATGCCTAGGCGATGGAGGGTAGGTGCTCTATTTAAAAGCACGTACTTATCGGCAATTACTTCATCTAGTGTATCCCAAACTTCCGACTTAGATCTCTCGATCATGCGCGATGCACTCTTAACATTATGGGCATAACCTGCGTCAATCAGACGGCCGATTACAAAAGGTTTGAATAGTTCTAAGGCCATCATCTTTGGGATACCACACTGGTCTAGCTTAAGATGGGGACCAATTACTATGACTGAACGGCCTGAATAATCAACACGCTTACCGAGTAAGTTTTGACGGAATCGGCCTTGCTTACCCTTAAGTAAATCTGTCAGACTCTTAAGTTTCTTGCGACTCCCAGTAGCTGAAACAGCTCTATCTCGACGAGCATTATTATCAATTAGGGCATCAACTGCCTCCTGCAACATACGCTTTTCATTACGGCATATTACTTCTGGCGCTTGCAAACGATAAAGCTTTTTGAGCCTATTATTACGATTAATAACCCGGCGATACAAGTCATTTAAATCAGAGGCAGCAAAGCGACCTCCATCTAATTGCACCATTGGTCGGAGATCTGGTGGGATTACTGGTAGTTGTGTAGTAATCAACCACTCCGGGCGTAGCCCTGCCTGTAGCATGCCCTCTACGAGCTTTAGCCTTTTTAGAGCTTTCTTCTTTTTCTGACCAATACTTGATATTGATTCTTCTCTTAATTTTTTGATAAGTTTCTTAAGATCTATCTCGGTGAGTAGTTGCAAGATAGCTTCAGCCCCAATAGTAGCCTTAAAGATATGTCCAAACTTTTGGTTAAGTTCACGGTAACGACTCTCTGGCAACAGCTCATATTTAGCGAAATTTGTAAGGTCTGATTTAGCAGCTGTGTAGGTGCTATCTAGCTCCGCCAGCTCACTAATTGCCTCGTCGCTCAAAACTTCTTTTTCTGGTTTTTTAATTTTATACTTAGCTAAAATATCCTTACGACGAGTTTTAAAATCTACTTCAAGCTCTTTAAGAGCTTCCACTTTAGCTTTTTCATCGACTTCTGTAACAATAAAATTAGCAAAATAAACTACTCTTTCTAGGTCGCGTACCCCGAGATTAAGTAATAAACTAATTGGGCTAGGTGTACCTCTTAAAAACCAAATATGGGTAACTGGCACGGCTAGTGTAATATGGCCCATTCGTTCGCGCCTAATAATACTGCGTGTAATTAATACACCGCATTTATCACAGCTAATTCCCTTATACCGAATTCCCTTATACTTTCCGCAATAGCATTGCCAGTCTTTAGATGGACCAAAGATTTTTTCACAAAATAGACCATCTTTTTCAGGCTTTTGAGTTCGATAGTTAATAGTTTCTGGCTTAGTTACCTCGCCGTGTGACCAGCCTAAGATTGTTTCTGATGAAGCCACCGAAAGGCGAATAGCATCAAAGTCAAGGATCATCGTTTGTTCATTTAAGTTTTTATTCATTGGATTATCCTTCCTTATCTGTTAACTTAGTGGCTTTTTTCCCCACGAGTGGTGTAAAATCATCCTCGGCACCATCAGAACCAAGATTTACAATTGCCTCGCCCTCGGCTGCTCGCTCACCCTCTAGCAAAACACCCGTGCCAAGCTCATCAGCTTCGGTCTCTAGATTTTTTTCTAGCAAATCTTCGGCGTCAATAACTTGAGAAGTCTTTGGTTTTTCTAACTCAACTGCCAGGCCTAAACTCTGCAACTCTTTAACTAAAACATTAAACGATTCCGGGATACGAGGGCCGAGTATTTCTTCATTTTTAATGATAGACTCATAGGCTTTACTGCGCCCTATGACATCATCTGATTTAATGGTTAGGATTTCTTGCAAGATATTGGCGGCACCATAGGCTTCTAATGCCCAGACTTCCATTTCTCCAAATCTTTGGCCTCCCATCTGGGCTTTACCACCTAGTGGCTGCTGAGTAACCATAGCGTATGGCCCTGTTGAGCGAGCATGGATCTTATCATCAACCATGTGCGTCAGCTTAAGCATATACTTATAGCCAATGGTAGTGCGCTCTGCAAATGGTTCGCCAGTATACCCATGATAGAGTTGAATTTTACCATCTTCTGGCAACCCAGCTTTTTTTAATTCAGCCTTAATCTGATCGAGCTTAACGCCGTCAAAAACTGGCGAGGCAACCTTATAGCCCAAGGCTTGAGCAGCCCAACCAAGATGGGTTTCTAAAATCTGCCCAATATTCATACGAGCCCCCACGCCTAGTGGGTTTAAAATAATATCAATAGGAGTTCCGTCCTCTAGGTATGGCATATCTTCGATTGGCATAATTTTACTAATTACACCTTTGTTACCATGCCGACCGGCCATTTTATCTCCAACTGAGATTTTTCTAAGCTGGGCTATGGCTACATATATTTGGCTAATTACGCCAGCTGGCAAATCATCACCTGCTTCACGGCTTAATATCTTAACTTCAACGACCTTGCCGGATGTGCCATTGGGCAATCTTAAGCTAGTATCTTTTACATCACGAGCTTTCTCGCCAAAAATAGCTCGCAACAGCCGTTCCTCACTCGATAAATCAGTCTCACCTTTAGGAGTAATTTTACCGACTAAAATATCACCGGCTTCAACTTCAGCTCCAATTCGTACCACCCCTTCCTCGTCCAAATCTTTCAAGCTATCCTCTGAAACATTAGGGATATCGCATGTAACCACTTCTGAACCTAGCTTAGTATCACGTACATCAATTTGATGATTCTCGATATGAATCGAGGTATAACGATCATCCTGCACGAGCCTTTGGGAGACTATAATAGCATCTTCAAAGTTCAGGCCATCGAAAGGCATAAAAGCTACTAGTACGTTTTGGCCTAATGCTAACTCACCATCCTTTGTGCTCATACCGTCAGCTAAAATATCGCCTTTTTTGATTTTTTGACCAGCAAAGACAAGAGTCTTCTGATGGATTGAAGAGCCTTGGTTAGATCTAACAAAATTAACTAATTTATAAGATTTTTTACCAGCTTTTTTATACTTTATTGCAATTGCATGAGCATCAGCAGATATAATTACGCCGTCTTCCTGAGCTACTATAACCTGCCCCGAATCTTCCGCTACTCGTGCTTCAACACCAGTACCAACAATTGGGGCTTCAGGCCGAACTAGCGCTACAGCTTGGCGTTGCATATTAGCGCCCATCAAAGCTCGCTTAGCGTTATCGTGCTCTAAGAAAGGTATCAGGGCAGCAGATACTCCAACCACTTGGTTAGAACTGATATCCATATAATCAACATTATTAGCATCTTCTTCGTCAGCTTCACCGCCAATACCACGAACTGGAACCCTAGGTTGTATAAAGTACCCATTATCATCAACTGGCGTTTGAGCCTGAGCAATTACCGCTCTTTCCTCATCAAAAGCATCTAAATAAATTATTTCTGAAGTAGCACGGGCTTTAACGCGAATGTTAGCTAAACCAATTTTTGCGAGTGTCTTCGCCATTGTAGCTGTAATCCTACTGCCAGCTTTGAGTACTACTTTGCCATCTTTGCTTTTAACTGTTTTAGCAGCTATTTCGCCGGTTGCCTTAAGTGTAGTAACTTCATTGATAACCTTAAAATAAGGGGTCTCGATAAAACCATATTCATTAACCTGGGCATAGGTTGCTAGGTAACCTACAAGCCCAATATTGGGGCCTTCAGGAGTCTCAACTGGGCAAATGCGTCCATAGTGAGTACGATGTACATCTCGCACTTCAAACCCAGCCCGCTCTCGGCTCAAGCCTCCAGGGCCCATAGCATTAAGGCGTCTTTTATGGACAATCTCAGCTAGTGGATTAACCTGCTCCATAAATTGACTTAATTGATGGCTCGCAAAGAACTCTTTAACGCTAGCCACAATTGGCCTAACATTAATTAGATGGCCAGGGATAACTGCATCAGGCTCAGCAATGCTCATGCGATCTTTAACGATTCGCTCCATTCTAAGTAAACCAACCCTAAAACGGTTTTGCATAAGCTCACCAACCATATTGAGGCGGCGATTACCCAAGTGATCAATATCTTCAGATGGCATATTGCTATTACTGAGCTTAATAACTTCAAATATAATAGCAATTAAATCTTCTTTTCTCAGTACTCGGCCAGCTTGATCATTCTTAACATTAGTACCTAATCGCTTATTGAGCTTATAGCGACCGACCTTGCTTAAATCATACCTTTTAAAATCAAAGAACATACTATCTAAAAGAGATTTTGAGTTCTCAACCGTTGCCAAGTCGCCAGGACGAATACGGCGATAAACTTCCATTAATGCTTCTGCTGTGGTGCTAGTTGGGTCTTTAGCTAATGTTTCGTCAATCAGCTTAACTTCGCCAATATCAACATTTTTATATAATTCCTTTATTTCGGTGTCTGTGCCAAACCCAAAAGCTCTAAGCAAAGTAGTAACTGGCAGTTTGCGCTTACGATCAATCTTGACGCTCATCACGCCGTTTTGAGCAGTCTCGATTTCTAGCCACGCTCCTCGGCTCGGTATAATTTTTGCTGAAAAATATTCACTAGAACTATCTCTGGTAAAAAAGACGCCCGGGGTTCTTTTAAGCTGACTAACGACAACCCGTTCCACGCCATTTATAATAAAAGTGCCGCGTTCAGTCATAATTGGGTAATCACCCAAAAATATTTCCTGGACTTTAATTTCCCCAGTTTCTTTTATTAAAAGCTCAATGGTAGCCTTAAGGGATGCCTCATAGCTAAGATTCTTTTCTTTAGCCATTGCTTCAGAAAGTTTTTCTTTATCAAATTTATAGCTCTTAAAGCTAAGTTCATATTTCTTAGCAGTAAAATCCTCAATAGGTGAAATTTCATCAAATAACTCATTAAGCCCTTCTGTAAAGAACCAATTATAAGAATCCAGCTGTATCTTTATTAGGTCTGGTAGCTGTAATGGTATGTTTTGATTATTAAAGTACTTCCGGGCGGCAGCGGATTTGGCCATATATTATAGTAGCTCCTCTTGCATTACTTAAGTTGTTTAATAAGATGAAGAAGAGGTTTTTCTAAACCGATAAAAAACCAGATAGCTCCAGATCCCACTGGAATTACCAGGTATAAAAGTTTAATCATCCTCTATGAATTAGATATTAGCCTAAAAAAAAGCATCCGTCAATAGTTTTTTAGGAGTAAATATTACTTTTTTTCAACTACTTTATCCACAATGCCATAATTTTTTGCCTCTAGCGCATCCATCCAATAGTCGCGGTCGCTATCAGAGCTAACTTTGGCTACCTTCTGCCCAGATTTTTCGGCTAATATCAAATTAAGTTTTTCTCTGATTTTAATTATCTCTTTAGCTGTTATCTCTATATCGGCAGCTGTACCGTGGAAGCCACCTGACGGCTGGTGTATCATAACTCGTGAATTTGGTAGGGCAAATCTCTTGCCCTTTTCCCCGCAAGCTAGCAAGAAGGCCCCCATACTGGCGGCCATGCCAACACAAATTGTACTGACATGGGGCTTAATGAGCTCCATCGTATCAAAGATTGCTAAGCCAGAAGTCACGCTACCGCCTGGTGAGTTAATGTAAAGCTTAATATCGGCATGCTTATCTTCACTCTCTAGAAATAATAACTGTGCAACTACTAGATTCGCAACCGTGTCATCGACTTCTGTACCTAAAAAAATAATTCTCTCTTTTAAGAGTCTAGAGTAAATATCATAGGCCCTTTCTCCTAGGCTAGTTTTCTCTATGACTGTTGGGATAAGTATCTGATTTTTCATTAATACTATTTTACCATGTTATGCACTAGCAAACTGCGTTAACTTAGCAATTGCTTTTTGGGTTAGTAAATGGTTGGTAAGGTCTGCTCTAAAATGGTCATGAGTAAGCTCTGCTTGGATTTTAGGGTCGCTCTTATACTGCTCGGCCATCTTGGCAAGCTCTTGATCTAGCTCTAAGGCCGGTACTACTAATTGGTATTTCTCAATAACATCTTTTAGAATTAGGGCTGCTCGAACTCGCTTGTCTGCCTCGGTGGTTATTTCTTGCTTTAGATCACCTTCAGAAAGTTTCTGTAATCCCAAGTACTTTTGCTTGTCCATACCAGAATTATGAAGATTCTTCTCCATTTCCTCCTCCAGCTTAGCAGTCTGCTGAGAAACTAGCTGCTCTGGAACTTCAAACTTAGCTTTTTTCAAAAGCTCATCTAAAATCTTATTCTCGTAGTCCTTAGATTTTTGGGCTTCTTCCTGTTCGGTCAAAACCTTTTTGATATCATCACGTAACTCTTTGATATTAGCTTTATTGCCAACTGTTTTTGCGAATTCATCATCAATTTTAGGCTTATTGACAGTAAAAACCTCATTAACTTTTACGCTAAAATCAACCTTAGCCCCCTTTAGTTCCTGAGCCTGATAGTCTTTAGGAAAAGTGACCTCAAAGGTTTTTTCTTCAGTAGCCTTAAGGCCAATTAGGTTTTCTTCGAAGCCAGGTATAAATGTACCCTCCCCGACTGTTAAGGTATGGTTCTTGGCGCTAGCACCCTCAACTGGCTGACCTGCCCGTTTGCCATCAAAATCAAACCGCACTTCATCGCCTTGCTGAATTGGTTGCTTAGAGCTCACCCTGCTAGCCATCTGGGATCGTAATACTTCAATTGCTTCATCTATTTTTGATGGTTCAATTGTAATAAGGGCTTTCTTGATTTTTAGCTTTGAATAATCATAGTTAATTGTGGGGGATATTGGGAACTCCGCAGTAAACTCTAGCTCGGTATATGGAACAAATTTTTTCAGCTCAATACTAGGCGAGCCGAGGCTCGCTAGTTTGTTTTCTCGGACTTGATTATTAAAGGCATGCTCGATCACTTCCTCTAGTACTTCGGCTTGTACCCTAGCTTCGCCGAGCTCACGAACCACAATATTATCAGGTGCATGCCCGGGCCTGAAGCCATCGACCTTAAGGTCTTTTTTGAGCTTTTTTAAGGTGGCTGTTTTGTAAGGCTCAATGAACTGGGCATCGACCGAAATGGTCAATGTCATTGTGCTGTCGCTCTTTTTGTGGGTAGATTTAATCATAACGCGACTAAGTATATCAGATTGAGATAATAATTTCTAGTACCTTTCTTGTTACCTTTAAGTAGTGTGGTTTTTTGTGGATTACTTTTCAAGTAGTAACATATCTATTTTTAAACTAATCTCATTAATCATCACTTTTGCTGTACATGCCCACTGCCTTCTGTTTCTGTTGTCTGTTGTCTGCCTTACACCGACATCGAGACCCAAGAAAGCAACAGACTGGCGGGTTAATTTGTATTTAAGAATTGTCTGAAGCCCTGAAGCGCTAGCATTCAGGGCAAGTTTATTCTTAAATCAGATTGCCTGGTAGTCTGGGGCGCTTATTGGGGCGAAGCACAGTCGGTTATTTTTGCTCCACTTTTGATACCAAAAGTGGTAATTAATAAAAAGATAAATTAAATTTAAGCTTATCTGAGCTCCTCGTGCACCGAACCCTAAAGTTTCTCGTCTCCTCTCTGGTCATATAAAAAAAGACTCCAGACAAGCTGAAGTATTTTTCTGTGGTACCGGGAAGAGGACTCGAACCTCCACGGGTGTTACCCCACCAGTTCCTAAGACTGGCGTGTCTACCAATTCCACCATCCCGGCAAATTTTTATTAGCTAATGGTATCTTCCATTCGCTGCATAGCGAACCACTACCAAAGGCACATCTATTTATATTTTCTGAAGGTACGCAATTTTGGTGTCGCCATAATCTTTTTGATGCAATACTTTAAATTTCTGCGGAATTCTTAAATTAAACCTTTTTGAACAACTAATAACCAAAATTCCGCCTAATTGTACCAGATTAGAGGCACATTTGACTAGGTCATTACTAAATTCCTCGTAGGGTGGGTCCAAAAAAACAATATCGTAGCTGGTATTGTTTTTTAAAATGAACCTCATGGCATCGTCTTTTATAATCTCAACCGAGCTTAACACAGCTAGGCTGGTTGCGTTTTGTCGGATAGCCTTAATGGCAGCGCTCGAGATATCTACAAATATAACGGCTTTGGCACCATGGCTCAGCGCCTCGAACCCAAGAGTTCCCCCACCAGCAAAAAGATCCACAACTACCTTGCCGTCGACCTCAAGCTTATTGAATATTGCCAATCTAACCTTAGACGACACGGCGCGGGTTATTGTCTGTGGTGGCAATAAAAGTGCTCGGCCCCCATATAGACCCGAGCTAATTTTAGTAGAAATCATTTTTTGACTGGCTGGTAAGCTTCCTCGTAGGCACTGAACCAAGCAGCAGCAATAAGCTGTGGTATCCTTTTGACAGTTGTGGCCTTAATAGTTTTAGCAAGCTTAGTACTCCAGCCTCTATCTAAAAAATTTTCATACATCTGATGTTTTGAAATTGCTAGGCTCTCGCTTAAAACAACCTCTCTAATGCCATCCTTTTTTATTGCCAAGAGTAGGTTGTTATCAAATTTTACTTTGATACTTGTAAATAATATGGCACTACTAATGCCAGCTTCGAAAGCCACGTGGCTGCTGAGTAGGCCTTTGCGACCATAAATCTTCCAACGCTTGCGGTATTTTTTGCCTTCGTACTCTTCAAGAATAAATTTGTGGCTCAAATGATGAGCAGGAGTTAAGCTATCGGTCAAAAAGTGAGCCATAAAACCTGCTTCAAAAGCCGCCTTGGCCTCATCCCCGGCTCGCAGGGCCTTAACTAGGTTTTTATAGTGGACTTCTATCCAATGCGGCAAATGGCCAATTTTGTTAACGGGGTCCCATAGGTGATCTGTTGAATAGTTGCCCTTAAATTTCAACCCATCTGGGCCGCCTGAACCTTCAAATTTAAGTACCATTGAACGTGGCGGAAACTTACCTTTAGTAACCCTAGTTTTTAGTAAATCGTAAGCTGACCGATCGAATTTTTGGTGAGTTCCAATCGAGTTTAATAATCTACCTTTGGTTAAGTGGCTAACAAGTCCTGAATTCATAATGTTATAACTAATCGAGTGAAGTTATATTTCTTAAACCATCAACTTTCTCGGCGAGTTGGCTGTATTCTAACAGATTATGCTTATTAATAAAAGCCTCGGCTGCCTGTTTTACTTCAGACACCAGCTCGTGGTCAAAGATATTTGCTAGCCTTAAGTTTAATAAGCCATGTTGTGTGGTGCCATATATTTCTCCCGGACCGCGTGTTTCTAAATCTATTTGAGCGAGCTTAAAGCCATCATTAGTTTTTTCGAGAGCTTCAAGGCGGGTTAACGAATCGAAGTTATCACTCGCTGTAAACAGATAGCAATGCGACTGCTGGCTACCACGGCCGACTCTACCTCGTAATTGGTGCAAGGCTGCTAACCCAAACCGATCGGCACCTTCAATTAATATGATGGTCGCATTAGGAACATCAACGCCGACCTCTACAATTGAGGTGGCAACAAGCATATCGATTTTGCCATTTTTAAAATTCTCCATAATTTCTGACTTTTCATCTGGCTTTAATTTGCCGTGTATTAAGCCAATCCGGCGATGTTTAAAAACAGTTTTTTGGAGTATTCTAAATTCTCCCTCTACGCTCTTGGCGCCTAATTTATCAGAGTCAGATATTAATGGGCAGACCACATAGGCTTGCTGGCCTTGGTCAATCAAGGTATCAATGTGCTTATAAACATGGATGCGATCCATATCCTTGACTAACTTGGTAATAATTGGTTTTCTACCTGGCGGCAGCTCATTAATTATTGAAACATCTAAATCGCCATAAACTACTAAGGCCAGACTGCGGGGGATTGGGGTAGCGGTCATGGTCAGGACATGAGGCATTGTTTTCGCCTTCCCCTTTAGGCTCGAGCGTTGGTTAACTCCAAAACGATGTTGCTCATCGACCACAACTAAGCCTAAATTATGGTAGTGGACATTACTGCCAATAAGCGCGTGGGTGCCTATTATACAATCAACCTCCCCAGAGCTGATAAGCTTAAGGGCTGTTTCCTTCTCGGCTTTTTTCATATTTGCTATTAGCAGAACTGTTTTGACCCCCATAGCCTGTAAAAGCTTTTGAGAACTCATAAAATGCTGGCGGGCTAAAATCTCTGTTGGCACCATGATTGCCGACTGGTAGCTAGCCTGCTCAGTCATGACGCAGGCTAGTAGTGCCACTAATGTTTTGCCGCTACCGACATCACCTTCAAGCAAGCGGTTCATGGGTACATCCTTGCTGATATCTTGTAGAATTGTATGGGCTGCCTTTTTTTGAGAGTTAGTCAGCCCAAAGCCAAGCAAGGCGACAAACCTTTTGGCAACCTCTGCTTGATATCTTATCAAAACAGCCTTTGAGGTTTTAATGTTCTTTTTTATAACTAGGCCTGTTAGTACCAACTCAAAAATTTCCTCAAAAGCAATACTGCGCTTTGCGCTGATGAGTTGATCTTGGGTTTTAGCAGTATGTAATAAACAAATTGCAGTTGATTTGGGCAAGAGCTTATGAACTTTAATAATTGCGCTCGGTAAAATATCCTCGAGCTGGTCACTAACATCAATGCACTGGCTGATTAACTTTCTAATAATGGACGAGGATAGATGCTTGGTTTCGGGATAAATAGGGATTATCTCTTGCGCTACGGGCGCAGTAGAAAGTTTTTCAAATGTTGGCGCCTGCAAGCTAACGTAGCCATTTTTATACTCGTAGTTCCCCCTAAATCGGTATGAATTATTGGCAATCAAAGTCTGCGCCAAATAAGGCTGGTTAAACCATATTGCTTTAATGGTACCAGTACTATCGCTCAAGATAGCCTCGGTGATAGTAAGCCGACGATTACGGTGGCTAATGCGCATTGATACCCTCTCAATTTTAGCCTCAAAGCTCACCAGCCCAGGCTGGATACCTTGGATTCTTTTGATAGCTAAATAGGTATCCCACTTGCGGGGATAATAATCTAGTAAATCGCCAATCGTAAAAATACCAGCGTCAGCTAGAGCTTTTTCTAGGACAGGGCCAACTCCCTTCAGCCTAGAGAGTGAACTTTTAATAGTCATAGCTATATTCTAACACGAACAAAAAACGATAATTTTAGCTAACCTGAATATTCTTATAGCGTCTTTTACCCAGCTGCAATAAACAGTTTTTAGTTATTTTACGTTCTGTGTCCTTTAATACTTCATCATCAATTTTGATTCCGCCTTGGGCTAATAGTCGGCGGGCTTCAGATTTACTTAGATCAAAAGCTAATGCCACAACATCTATAGCTGTGCCTTTTTTAGTTTTAAAATTTTCAATATCAGATGGCTTCTCGCCGGCCCTAAACTGGTTTTCCCAGGCTTTTTCGGCCTTTAGGGCTGTTCTACTATCGTAGTAGCGAGCTACTACTGCGCGAGCCAGGCTGGCTTTGGTGTCGCGTGGGTTATCGCCGAGTGACATATCCTTTTCAATCTGGGCAATTAAATCCATTGGCATATCAGTTGCCATCTTAAAATATGCCGGTATTAGCTCGTCATGGATGGTCATTATTTTGCCGTACATCTCAAGTGGCTGATCATCAATGTAAATACAATTACCCCAAGATGTACTCATCTTGCGCCCATCAGCGCCCTCTAGGATATGAAAAGTCATAACATTTTGGGGGTTCTGGCCGTAGGCTTTTTGGACGGTTCGGCCTGCCAGCATATTAAATAGCTGGTCGGTGCCTCCAACTTCAAGATCCGTTTTCATCTGCACACTATCGTAGCCTTGCAGCAAGGCGTAGAGTGTC
The DNA here is from genome assembly GCA_943354915.1 of Patescibacteria group bacterium UBA4664. GTDB lineage: Bacteria > Patescibacteriota > Saccharimonadia > CAILAD01 > BJGX01 > SICB01. Next base: position 18,688 of record CALRDO010000001.1, on the reverse strand, counting down.
TCGTGTAATCCAACCGGCTTATTAGCCTCGATGCGCTTGGCGTAGTTCTCGCGCTCAATCATTTGCTGGATGGTAAATAGACTAGTCAGCTTAAAAAACTCATGTAGGCGCATCTTTTCAAACCAGTCGCCATTGTGAAACATCTCTACCTTGTCCATATCCAAAATCTTAGAGAGCTGGGCATGGTAACTCTTGAAGTTCTCGGCGACCTCCTCGCTAGAGAGCATTTTACGCTCCGAGAGCTTATCGGATGAATCGCCAATCTGTGCCGTAAAAGTACCAGCCACGAATGTTATCTGGTGCCCTAAATCCTGAAACTGGCGGAGCTTCCAGAGTGGTACAGCGCGCCCAATGTGTATCCTCGATCCGGTTGGGTCGATACCGAGCTTGATTCTTAATTTTTTGCCTGATTTTAATTTTTTCTCGAGCTCACTGCGCACAATCAGGTCTTCTACATTGCGCGTCAACAAATCGTTTAGTATATCTTTAGATTTCATATTATTCCTCTAATAATTAATTAATAAAAAATAATTTGCGGCTGAAGTAAAAATCAGCTCCTAGGATATAGGCCATAGTAGTTCAATTTATTTGTTATTAATAAAGTCATATCTGTCACATTATAGCAATAATAGCGTTATATTGTAATCATACTTATGAATAATTTATTAACCAAGTCGTGATATAATTTAATTTAATAAAGTCATGGCAAAAAAACGCACTAAGAAGTCAACAAATTCGGCCCGTAGAATAGTCCGACATTCTACATCGGCTAGAAGGCGCAAATCATCCCCAGTAACCCCTCGAGCAAAAGGGCTTGCTAGGTTTCATTATAAAAATATCATTAGGGTCCTAACTACAAAAAAAGCCCTAAAAATTTATGGTGTCAGCATGGCAATTGGTGTACTACTAATAGCTGCGTTATTTTTATGGTTTGCTAAAGATTTACCAAGCCCTAATAAAATCAATTCTAGAGTGAGCGCGCAAACTACCAAGATATACGACCGAACCGGCGAGAACCTACTAATCGAAGTTTATGGTGATAAAAACCGCAGCATCATCGAATTCAATCAAATGCCACAATGCATTAAAGATGCCACGGTTGCCCTAGAAGATAAAAATTTTTATAAGCAGGGGGCCTTTAGCCCAGCCGGTATTGCTAGAGCCTTCTCGGGAGTAATTTTTAAAGATCCCAGCAAAGGTGGTGGCTCAACTATTACCCAGCAGTATGTCAAGAATGCCCTACTCACAAATGAAAGAACATTCACTAGAAAAATTAAGGAACTAATTTTATCAATCCAAATGGAACAACTCTATAAAAAGGATGATATTTTAAAACTATACCTTAATGAGATACCCTATGGGTCAACCGCCTATGGCATTCAGGCTGCATCTAAACAATACTTTGGTGTCGATGCAAAAGATTTAAGCTTAGCGCAGTGTGTTACGCTGGCCAGCCTTCCCCAGGCCCCCACCTACTACTCTCCTTACGGGCAAAAGAAACAGGCCCTGCTAGATAAAAAGGATCGTGTGCTAGACTTGATGGTCCAACAGGGCTATCTCAAGAAAGAGGCAGCCGAAGAGGCCAAAACGGTCGATGTACTTGCTCAGCTAAAGCCCTACAATCCCTATGCCAATATTCAAGCTCCTCACTTTGTCCAATATGTCAGGGAAAAATTGGAAGAAAAATATGGCATTAAAAGAGTTAATGAAGGCGGGTTTAAAGTAATTTCAACTATTGACCTGCCAAAACAAAAGCTCGCCGAGGAAATCGTTGCAAAAAACATTAACTCTGTCAGAAACTATGGCGGTAGCAATGCAGCATTAGTCTCAGCTGATCCTAATAATGGGCAAATCATATCAATGGTTGGTAGCTATGACGCCAATGACCCTGATTTTGGTAGCTTTAATGTAGCGGTCGCCTTAAGGCAACCGGGGTCATCTATTAAGCCAATTGTTTATGCCAACTTATTCAAAAAAAATTGGGGGGCTGGTAGTACGCTATATGATGTCAAAACTGATTTTGGAGGTATACCAGCCTATGTGCCTAGGAATTATACCAATCAATTCTATGGGGTTCAGTCAGTCAGAACTGCACTAGCTAGCTCCCTTAATATCCCCGCTGTTAAGGCCTTATACCTAGGTGGAATCCCAGAATTTATCGGTACCGCCAAAGATATGGGGATAACAACTTACAATAACCCCGTAGATGAATATGGCTTGAGTATGGCGCTAGGGGCTGGTGAAGTCAAAATGGTGGATATGGCAAATGCTTTTTCGGCTTTCCCGACCAATGGCCAGCACCACGACCAAGTCTACTGGCTAAAAATTACCGATGGCTCTGGGAAGGTGATAGATGACAACACCAAAACAGATGATAAAAAACCTAAACAGGTCTTAGACCCCCAGATAGCCTACCAGATAAATAGCATTATGTCTGATAACTCGGCACGCTGTAGCCTAGGCGTATTCGGCTGTAATAATCCCCTCACACTACCCGGTAAAACTGTAGCCTCTAAAACTGGTACATCTGAAGAATACCGTGATGCCTGGACTATTGGGTTTACCAAGCGAGTTATCACTGTTGTCTGGGCCGGCAATAATGATAATACACCGATGACTCAAGCTGCTAGTATTGTTTCTGCCCCAATTTGGAACCAATATATGCGGGAGGCGACTAAAGATGACCCTAACGAGCAATGGGATAAGCCAAATGGCATTAAGCAAGAAACCATCGACGCCAACACTGGTAAATCGCTGATTGAAGGCTCTAGACCCAGAACTGATATCTTCTCTAGCTGGTACCGCGTAGAGCCAGCCAAAAATTCACAGAAAGCCACCATTGATATAGTGTCGGGTAAACTTGCAACTGATTGTACCCCCGCTGGTGCTAGAAAGGAGATTACTGGCTCACTTATAACTGCCGAGGTACTCCCGACTGATCCCTCCTACTCTAGGTGGAACCCTCCTGTTCAAGCTCTTGCTAGCGCATTAGGATATACGCAGGGCGGGAGTATCCCATCTGAAAAAGATGATGTGCATCAGTGTGGAGACCCTCAGCCAGTAGTTTCAATTAGCACCTCTCCGGCAACTGGCAGTACTTTTACTATTACCGCCTCGACCACGCAGGGCAAATTCCCAATTAGCAATGTCGTGTTTTATATGGATGGTAGTGTGCTAACTACTAAATATGGCGCTGGGCCAAGCTTTACAGCTACGGCTACGCCATCGGCTGGTAATCATAGTTTTAGTGCCGTAGTAACAGACTCGGGCTACTATACTGGGACTAGCAATACAGCCTCGGTTACCGCGACAGGGGTCGGTGGTGCAAACTTAAGCTGTTTGGGAAGTACTTGTGACTTTACTTACACACTAGGCGCATTTAGCGTCCAACTGCACGTGGGTGGTTCGCCGTTTGGCTCGGCCCAAGTGGTCTCCCCAGCTAATTGGACCGGTACCGGCTGGAATGGAGTTTCTGGTAGTAGTTCCAATCTTTATGCCAGGCTCAATACTGGTGGTGGCCCACAAACGATTTACCCTTAGCGTTGCTAAATACTATTGACTGGCTATGTTTTTTTCTGATGTCTATTATAGCTATGTGGTTTTTTAGATTTTGCTATCTTAGGTTTACTATTTTTAGGAGTAGCGAAAATCATCTTGCCAGCCACTGTTTGAAATATCCTAGTAACTTCACACTCTACATCTTTGCCGATTAGCTTATCCCCACCATCTACTACAATCATTGTACCGTCTGGTAAATAGCCTACTCCTTGGCCTTTTTCTTTGCCGGCTTGCACAACATTAACACTCATAATCTCGCCCGGCAAAACTACTGCTCTAATAGCATTAGCAAGCTCATTAATATTGAGTATTTTAACTCCTTCAATTGTAGCAACTCGGTTCAGATTATAGTCTGTAGTTAGGATACTGGCACGGTGTTTTTTAGCTAAATAAACTAGCTTATGATCAACTTCCTTAACAGCTACTGGGTCATCTTCAATAATCTCTAACTGCAGGCCATCATTAAGCCTTAGCTCATTTAAAATTTCTAAACCTCTACGGCCTCGCCCTCTGCGCAGGGGGTCCTCACTATCGGCAATATTTTGGAGTTCTGCCAAGACAAATCTTGGCACTATTAATGCTCCTGGAATAAATCCGCTAGCTACAATATCACCGATTCTACCATCAATAATTGCAGAAGTATCAACTAATATCCTAGAATCACCTTTATTATTTTTAAGGGGTTTTAGTTTGTCTTGCTTTGAATTTTTAACACTTTTTTTAGGTATCAGATTATCCAAAAAATCATGTTTAGAATAAAAAACCACCGCCAGTGCTACTGACAAGACAACTGTTATAGTAATCGGCAAATACTGCTTGTAGGGTTCAGACAGAGCAGACAGTGGTATTGCCAATAAAGAACCAATTAAGCTGCCAAGTAGTGCCCCTATGACTACTAGAATTAACTTTTGTGCGCTTAATTGTGCCAGGCGGTAGGCTAAAATAGACACAGCCAAAGCAACTACCAAAATAATTTCTACGACTAACATAATATATTTCCTCTACTTTAATAATTTGATTGCTTCGGTGATTGTTGCCACAGCCAAATAATTTTTACCATTGATACTGGACGGCACTATGGCATTTAAAAAGCCTAGTTTGCTAGCTTCACGAAGCCTTAGGTTGGGCATATTAACAGACCGAACTTCACCACTTAAACCCACTTCTCCAAATACAACCGTATTTGGTTTGATAATTTTACCGCTTGAGGCGGAGGCGATTGCCAAAATAATTGCTAGGTCAATTGCTGGTTCGGAAAGTTTAATCCCGCCCACTATATTAACATATACATCTTGGCTACTCAAGCTTAACCCACCGCGCTTTTGCATCACAGCACACAATAAACCTAGTCTATTAATATCAAATCCATCGGCCACCCTTTTGGGGTAACCAAAGACACTAGGGCTGACCAGAGCCTGTACTTCTACCAAGATAGGTCGAGTCCCTTCCATACCAACAAAAACTATACTGCCCGGCAGTTCCTGACGCTCTTGCAATAAAGCTTCCGATGGATTGCTAACAGCACTCAAGCCCCCTTCAGTCATTTCTAGCATACCTACTTCATTGGTAGCACCAAAGCGATTCTTAACACTTCTCAATAATTTTATTAAACCATAGCGCTCACCCTCTAAATAAAGTACGGCGTCCACTAGATGCTCCATGAGCCTAGGGCCAGCAACATTACCTTCCTTGGTAACATGCCCGATAACAATAAAGGCTGTATTGGTACGCTTAGCTAACTGCACCAAACTATTAGTATTATTAGTTACCTGGCTAATGGTGCCAGCCGAACCGCTTAAATGTTGGCTAACCATCGTCTGGATAGAATCTACCACCACAAGCTGGTATCTGCCTGTCTGGGCATGCGCAATTACTTCATCGACATCGGTAGAAGATAAAAACTCAAATTCGGTATTAAGACCCTTCAGCCTAGCACCCCTAAGTTTGACCTGCGCGGCTGATTCCTCCCCACTGACGTAGAGAACTTTATGCTTTCGTGCTACCTCGGCAGCTACCTGCAAGACAAGCGTTGATTTACCAATACCTGGGTCGCCAGCTAATAATATTAAACTCCCCGGGACTATCCCACCTCCTAGTACCGAATCAACTTCAAGGTTGCCAGTACTCATACGGCTCGCGCAAGAAGACTCTATTTCATGAAATTTATCAGGTTTTGTTGTCGGACCAGATAGTCTAGTCTGCTTTGTGAAGCCAATCGTAACAGCCTCTAGCAGACTATCCCAGGCGCCACATTGCATGCATTTACCACTCCACTTAGTGGTATTGGCGTTACAATTCTGACAACTAAATTTAACATTTGATTTAGGCATCTTTAAATTATACACTCTAAATGTTATACGAACAAATAGCGAATAACATTATGGCAAATTTAGTAGTTGACGTAGCAATTAATTTATTGTACAATAAGCAATCGAGTGTACCTAGGGAGGCACAAATGGAGGCACAAATGAGTATACCAGCGAAAAAAGCAGAGCTAATCGTTGTAGTTGAAGGCTCTAAGGGTGAGATACTAGAAATGGCTACTGACATAGTGGAGTTTCTACGGAAATACCTACCTACCACTATTTCAGTCAACTACAAAGTGACCAACTAGAGGTAATATTTCTAGAAACCACCCCGCTTGATCAAGGCGGGGTTTTTATTTTTTATGATTATTTAATGCTGGCGCCGACCTTAATAGCCAAATTTATCTCATCGTTCTTAACACTAATCTCAACACTATCGCCAGGCTTAATCATTTCAGCAACAATTTCAGTAGCTAACCTATCCTCGATTAACCTTTGTACGGCACGCCTCATGGGACGAGCGCCATTATTCATATCATAGCCCTTTTCAACTAACAAAGCCTTAACATTTGGTTTAAATTTAAGAACAATTTCTTTCGCATCTAGCCTACTGGCTAAATCTTTAAGCTGTAATTCTGCTATTTTAGCAATATCAATTCTAGATAAGGCCTTAAACACCACAATATGGTCAACGCGATTTAAAAACTCAGGTCGGAATTGTTTTTTTAGCTCAGTCATTACTTTCTCCGTCATTTGCAAATGAAGCTCATTGAGCTTAGATTGCTCTTTGGGTGTACCTGTAGCAAAACCAATTTCTGCTTCCTTAGCCAAAACATTAGCCCCGACATTGCTTGTCATAATAATAATTGTATTACTAAAATCAACTTTCTTGCCTTTAGCATCAGTCAGTACACCATCTTCTAAAATCTGGAGTAAAATGTTGAATATATCTGGGTGGGCTTTTTCGATTTCATCAAATAAAATCAAGCTATAGGGCTTACGGCGTACTTTTTCAGTAAGTTCTCCAGCATCCTCGTAGCCAACATACCCGGCCGGCGCGCCAACTAATCTTGATAAGGTGTGTTTTTCCATAAATTCGCTCATATCAACTTTAATAATGGAGTCTTTATTGTTAAATAGCTCCTCGGCCAGAACTCTAGCTAACTCAGTTTTGCCAACGCCAGTTGGCCCTAAAAACATAAAAGAACCTATCGGCTTTTTAGGGTCGGCTATACCAGTACGGCTTCTACGGATAGACTTTGCGACTACATCTACAGCATTATCTTGGCCAATGATTTTAGCTCTAATTGTTGCCTCTAATTTCTTGAGGCTTTCTATCTCGAATTCAGCAAGCTTTTCGACCGGGATACCAGTCGATTGAGCAACTACCTTTGTAATATCGCTAATTGTAACTTTAATTTTAATACTATCTTTATTTTTAGCTGTTAAGACATTAAGTTTCTGCTCGATGATACTTGCTTCTGACTTCATCCTAGCGGCTAACTCAAAATCTTGGTTATAAACAGCGTCATCTATTTGGGCAAGCTTAGCTTCGAGCTGCTTGGATAATCCTTTACCCTTAACGTCGCTACTAGCATGGAGAATTCTAGCTTGGGCTGACGCTTCATCGATTAGGTCAATGGCCTTATCGGGCATAAATCTATCAGTAATATACCGCTTGGCAAGCTTAGCAGCCTCCTCAATTGCCTCATCGGTAATCTTAACGCTATGAAATTTCTCATACCTCGGCCTCAGCCCCCTCAAAACTTCAATGGTTTCCTCAACTGTAGCTTCAGGTACAATAATTGGCTGGAAGCGACGCTCCAGGGCGGCATCCTTTTCGATGTATTTTCTGTATTCATCTAGGGTAGTGGCGCCTATTGTCTGAACCTCGCCGCGAGATAACGCAGGTTTTAGGATATTAGCAGCATCAATTGCACCTTCAGCACTACCAGCACCGACTACATTATGTAATTCATCTATAAACAATATAATATTAGGCGAGGCAATTGCTTCATCAATAATTTTTTTGAGTCTTTCCTCGAATTCGCCTCTAAATTTAGTACCTGCGATAACTGATGCCATATCAAGCATCATAAGCCTTTTGCCCTGCAACATCTCTGGTACCTTTTCGTCAACAATACGTTTAGCTAAACCCTCTACAATGGCTGTCTTGCCAACACCTGGCTCGCCTATCAGGACAGGGTTATTCTTGCTACGTCTATTAAGGATCTGGATCATTCTATCAATTTGGGTTTCTCGGCCAACCACTGGGTCTAGTAAGTCTTTTAGTGCCTTGGCTGTCAGATCGATACCAAAGTGGTCGAGGGCAGGGGTTTTGGTGTGCTTTGAACTAGCTTTGTTCGATGCTCCGGCAGGAACCTCGACCTGGAATGGCTGTGAATCCAAATATTTTTCGAGTTCACCCCTAACTGCCATAGGGTCAATATCCATATCCTTCATAATCGAAATGGCCCTAGAGTTCTTTTGGCTCAAGATTGCAAAAAGCAAATGCTCGGTGCCAGCATAGGGTTGGCCATGCTGCTGGGCGATACGCAGGGCAGAGGTAATGGTTTGCTTGGCTGTTTCAGAAAGCTCAATAGCACCTGACGGGGTAGAAGTTTGGATATTATGATTACCATATACTGGCACATTATCAATCCTTACCCCCATATCAGATAAAAGGCGGGCTCCGATTGACCCCTGAGCTTTAAGCATTCCAAGCAATAAATGTTCGGTACCAATATAATTCGAGCCCATATTAATTGCCATTAGACCAGCATTCTCTAAGCTTTTCTTAGCATTTTGTGTAAATCTATCGAAATGTTTTAAAAAATCTTCTTGCATAATTCTTACCCTTCTCTAATTCTAGCAAATTTTATTTTTTATGTCTGTTTATTTATTTTTTGGTAGCTTTTGAATCCTTTGCTTTTTTAGGTACTGTAGGAACATCTACTTGTTCTGGAGCAATACCATTCTGGTTAGATGCTGCAATAATGGCATCTTCTATATCGGAGGTTCTTTTGGGCTTAGGGGTTGTTTCTACTTCTTTTGCAGTCGATTCGATACCAGCATCATCGGCGCCATCAATATCAACATTCCACCCTGTTAGTTTGGCGGCTAGCCGAACATTTTGTCCTGACTTACCAATAGCCAAACTTAGTTGGTCCTCAGGGACCTTAACAAGTGCTTTTTTGGTGTCATCATCTAATTTAACGCTGATGACCTTAGTTGGTGACAAGGCATTAGTAATATACACCTTAGGGTCTTCGCTATAAGCAATGATGTCGATTTTTTCTTCGCCCAATTCGCTCATAACAGCCTGGACTCTTGTTCCCCTACCGCCAACAAATGTACCTACTGGGTCGACGCCCTCGACATTTGACTTAACAGCAACTTTAGTTCGAGCCCCTGCTTCGCGGGCTATGCCAGCTATTTCAACGCTGCCGTTGGCAATTTCAGGAACCTCTAACTCAAAGAGACGTCTAACCATATCTGGATGCGTTCTACTCACCACAATCTGTGGTCCCCTGTTAGTTTGCTCTACTCTTACCACGAAAACCTTAATCCGCTGGGCGGGATAATATTTTTCATTTGGTATCTGATCGCTTGGGAACATGACCCCAGTAGCCTTGCCTAGGTCTATAAAGGCATTGCCATTTTCAAACCTTTGAACATTGGCATTGATAATCAAACCTTCTTTATCGCTGAATTCACTAAAGATAACTTCGCGTTCGGCTTCACGAATACGCTGGACAATAACCTGCTTGGCTGTTTGGGCGGCCACTCTACCGAACTCTTTGTTATCTTCTTTGATTTCAATAGTATCTCCAAGAACTATGTTTTTCTTTAACTTCTTAGCCTCAGCTAGTAATAATTGCGTCATTGGATCTTCAATGCTCTGCACGACTTCCTTAGTAATAAAAATGCTAGCCTCACCGCTGTCAGGATTTAATTCGGCTCGTACTGCCTGCTCTTTATCTCCGAAGTCTTTCTTGTAGGCTGCGACTAACGCGGCCTCAATAGCCTCTAATACCATATCTTTAGATATGCCTTTTTCTTCGCATATTTGCTCTATTGCTGATAAAAATTGATTTTGCATAATTCTCCTATTAAATTGTTATTAAATTGTATTAGCCTTGAATAAAAAAGCCGGCATACAATTGCAACCGACAGTTTCATTCATTTCAGACTATACTAGATATTGTAATGCTTCTAGCACTCTTGTGTCAAGAGTGCTAGGGCTGGTATTGATGGCTTATTGATTTGTGGCATTATAGTTCGCTATTCGATGGCACTTTTGATAAATTGTATCTTCTCGTTACTGCCTACGGCAATGACATCGATCCGTGGCTGTAGTTTTAGATACTCTGGGTTTTCGTAGAGCCAGTACTCGAAGCCTCTGGCCAGCCGCTTTTTCTTGTCGGCCGAGATGGCCCCAAAACCGCCACCATAATCATCGGTGTTGCGGTATTTTACCTCTACACAGCAGATATAGTCAGTATTTTTGGCGATAATGTCTAGCTCACTAAAGCGATTTTTGAAATTTCGTTGTAGTATTTCGTAACCTTGTTGAATCAAGTACTGTGCTGCCAAGTCCTCGGCTCGCAATCCAATTGCAGTAGTGTTTTTCATAGATAATTTTTTACTAAAACTGTTGTGCCGCTCCAGAGCTTAGCTTAGATTGTAGCAGGATGAATAAAAATTATATTTATTTCTCGGCTTTATCGACGCCAGCTTTGAACTCTTTGGCAGGAAGCTGGGCTTCATCTTCGCCATCAGTGTTTATTTGCTCGTCGACGGTTTTGTCTTTAGGTGCCTCGTCGCCGGTGGCATCGTCCTTGCTAGCTCGCTTGTTTTCTTGTTTAGCTAGCGTGTCGGTACTTTCCTCGACCCGATTAAGCTCATCCTCATTAGCTACAGGCTTAGCCTTGGAGTCTACTTGGGCCTGCTCCTCTTTGGCGAGCTGTGCAGTTGTACGCTCATCGGACTCATTAGCGATATTTTTATCAAAGCCTTGTTCTGTCATTCGAGCTGATTTGCCAGATCTTAAGCGCATATAACTTAGTACGGCCTGGCGAACTTTACTCCTCTTGGTAATTTGAATCTTTTCAACGCTAGGGCTATGAACGAACCAACTCTTTTCAACACCAATGCCAGAGGCTACTTTTCTAACTGTGATAATTGCTCCAATACCTCCCGACCGACGGTAGCTGATTACAAGCCCTTCAAAAATTTGAACACGCTCTTTCTTGCCTTCTTTGATTCTTTGGTGTACACGAACAGTGTCACCGACCCGAATATCAGAAATCTTTTTCTTGAGAGAGCCTTTTTCTATTGCGTTTAGTGCTTCTTGCATAACGAAACAATTCTATCACATCTCGCTACATCTGGCAACACTACAATAGTGGCATGATTTAGGTCATTTAGTCTAAGCTTTTATGATAGTTTTGACTACAATATTAGTATTACCAGCAATAGCTTTTAGGGCGGCAATAAGTCCGTCTGAGATAGCTACGCCGCCGGGTAATTTTAGTTTCTGATTAGTTTTTGCAAAATCTAGCGTAACCTCGCTATCACCTGGGTGCCCATCTAGTAAAGCCTTGATTTTAATAAGCTCATCGGTGTCTGTAATGGATGCTAGCTTAATTGTTAAATTTGACTGTTCTAGGGCAGCCTTGGGTTCTGGCGGAGCTAGCCACTTACGCATCACCTCGGCATCTAATATTTTAACTTTATCGGCAATAACTTTTAATTCATTAGTTGGGTTCCCGTCTCGATCCTTAGCATTGATCTTGCCCTCTATGGCCACGACATTATCTACAATTAAAGCCTGCTCAAATTTATTAAAGGTCTTGGGAAATACAATAACTTCGAGGTCTCCATTTAATGTTTCAACGGCCAGAAAGGCCATTGGGTCATTTTTGCGAGTATAAATTTTGCGCACAGCAGTAATAATCCCACCCACAACAATCTGCTTGCCATCATCAGACTTAGTATAGTTTTTCATTTCTTTAGTCTTGTTTTTAAGATAGTTTTTAAAATCATCAAGTGGATGATTGCTAATATATAAGCCCAACAGTTCCTTTTCCCATACTAGGTTTTGCCTTGGGTCCATCCTATTGGTGGGGTTATCCATACTAATTGGTGGAAACTCTTGATCGGCATTTAAAGACCCAAAAATATCAATTTGTCCTGACAGGGCATTTTTCTGAACACGGCTAGCATAGGAAGTAATTTTGTCAACATTAAACAGTAGCCTTTGGCGCTCACCTAGATTATCAAATGCCCCGCATTTTATTAGGCTTTCCATGACCTTCTTGTTGACAACAGATGCATCAACTCGTTTCGCAAAATCTTCAACTGATTTAAATGGCCCATCTTCTCTAGCACTTATAATCCTTTCAATCGGCCCTTGCCCGACATTTTTAACAGCCCCTAGCCCGAAACGTATATTGCCAGACTCTGGGACGACTGCAAATTCTCTGTACGATTCATTAATATCTGGGGGTAAAACTTCTATCTGCATCTTACGGCATTCTGCAACTTCAATGCCTATTCTATCTAAATTCTCATGGTCGCTGGTCAACAGGGCTGCCATAAAAGCCGAGGGGTAATGACTCTTTAAATACGCCGTCTGGATAGCCACTAAAGCATAACAAGCAGCGTGTGATTTATTAAAACTATAAGCTGCGAAATCCTCTAAACTCTTCCATAGATCCTCAATAAATTTTTTTTCTACTTTAGAGTTTTTAATTGCACCATCAATAAATTGCTTTTTCATCTTGGCCAAAACCTCTGGATTTTTTTTGCCAATACCCTTACGAAGAATGTCGGCCTGACCGCCAGTAAAACCGCTCAAATCTTGAGCTATTTTCATGACCTGTTCTTGATAAACAATAATGCCATAAGTCTCCATCAGGGCTTCCTTCATTTTGGGGTGCCCATAGGTTACAAGCTCTGGCTTGTGTTTACGATTAATAAAATCCTCAATCCACTGCATTGGGCCTGGACGATAAAGCGCGCCCATGGCGATAATGTCTTCAAATTTGTCTGGCTTAAGCTCTTTTAAATACCTCTTCATACCAGCTGACTCCAATTGGAATACCCCAGTGGTATCACCTCGGCTTAATAGTTCAAAAGTTTTTTTATCATCTATTGGGATATCATTAATTTTAAGGTCCTTCTTATAGACTTTCTTAACAATTCTTAGTGTGTTTTTTATGACAGTCAAATTAGACAACCCTAAAAAATCAAATTTTAATAATCCTAAATCCTCAAGGGGGTTCATAGAATATTGCGTTGCTATACCGCCTTTGCTGGCTCTAGTGAGTGGAGTGTATTCTACGAGCGCTTCTGGTGCTATTACCACGCCAGCGGCATGTGTGCCGGCATTTCTAATGGTACCTTCTAGTTGCATAGCAATGTCAATAATTTCCTTAGCCGTTGGGTTGCCCATATATATTGCTCGCAGTTCTGCGTTTTGAGCTATGGAAACACCCAGCGGAATATGCCGGCCTTGCACTGGTGGGGGGATATTTTTCGCGATAGCATCGACTTCTGAATATGGTACCCCCAGTACCCGCCCGGTATCCCTAACGGCATTGCGAGCAGCCATTACCCCAAAGGTAATTATCTGCGCAACTCTGTCTTGACCGTATTTCTCGGTGGCATAAGCCATGACCTCTTCGCGGCGATCATCGGCATAGTCCATATCAATATCTGGCATGCTAATTCTATCTATATTCAAAAACCGCTCAAACAACAGACCATATTTGATAGGGTCAATTTCTGTGATATTAGTACAATAAGCAATGATACTACCGGCTACGCTCCCTCGACCCGGACCACAGACTATACCGCGATTTTTACTCCAGTTAATTAAGTCCGCCACGATTAGCATATAGCCTTCATATCCCATCTTACCAATAACCTTAAGCTCGGACTCAATCCTATCTAAGACGACCTTGCTTAATTTACTACTTATCTTTGTTTCGGTAATTTTATCTAAATCTTCCTTGGGAATATCGGTATAGCGGTTAGCTGCACCCAAATAAACTAGGCTTCGAAGGTAACTCTTTTCGGTTGCTCCTTTCGGCACACTAGGAAAACGTGGAATAAGTATTTTACCGAACTCGATTTCTAAATTACACATCTCGGCAATTTTAACAGTATTAGTGATAGCCTCTGGGGTATCCTTAAACCTGTCCATAAAGAACCTACCAGGCTGGACTGAGAGGTCCATATCTAGCCTCATCCTATTGGTATCTTTTACATTTGATCCTGTCTGAACACACAACAGAATATCGTGCGGATAGTGGTCAGCTTCGGTCGCATAATGGCAATCGCCAGTGACCACTAGGCCAATATCTAATTTTTTAGATATTTCCTTTAATGCTGCATTAAGTTTTTTTTGTGGCTCCCAGTCAGTATGTGGTTGCATTTCTAGATAGTAATTTTCTTTTCCAAAAACTTTCTTATGCCACTTAGCAAGCTCCATAGCTTGCTCTATTTGACCACTGCTAATGAGCGTCGCTAACTCTCCACCCAAGCAACCAGACAAAGCGATAAGCCCATCGTGGTATTGCTCTAATAGCTCATGATCAATACGGGGTTTATAATAAAACCCCTCTAGGCTAGCGATGGTACTAAGCTTCAAAAGATTCTGATACCCACGCTTGTTTTTAGCAAGCAAGGTCAAATGGTAAGGGTTACGGTCTTCGGCAGAATTCTTGTCGGTATGCTTACGGGGTGCAACGTAAGTTTCAATGCCAATAATTGGCTTTACCCCCCTTGCTTTACAATCCTTATAGAACTCTATACTCCCGCTTAGAGTGCCGTGGTCGGTGATTGCAACCGCTGCCTGCCCTAACTCTTGAACCCTATCTAATAATTGCGGAATTTTCTGCAATCCATCTAATAAGCTATAGTGAGTGTGGCTATGCAAATGTACAAAATTAATAAAATCCGCTTCCTTACGGGCTTTATTGATAATCTTATCGTCTATCCCAATGTTCTCACTTAACATACCCAGACCCTCCTACGCCCATATTACAGCAAGCTTAATTAGCTGGTTTAACAGCGTCGCCAATTTGATTGATAATGTCGCCGATTAATGGAACTCCACCGAGCCTGGCAACTAAAAACCCAATAATAATTATCGCCAATGCAGCCCCCAAGATGCCAGCGAACCCTCTTATGAAACCGGCCTTAAAATTTAGCCAAAATAATTTTTTAGGATTATCTAAGATTTCTATTATTCCATCTAGTGAAATTAGCTTTTCGGCTGCAATTGGGTTTACTCTTGATTTTTTAGACATTTTTACTGCTTACTACCTTTTGAGCTTAAGTCTTTTTTTACTTCAGATGAGGCTACCTGCATAATCTTACTGCCTGATTTAGAGGCTTTTTTAGCAAACCTTTTAGTTTCCTTGATAGCATCTGCCTTATTTTTGCCTAGCTCAGTAATTAAAACCTTGCCGTCTTGTATCATTTTATCAGCTTCCCTAGCAGTCACGCGTGTAATTTTTTTACCAGATTTGTTAAATTGAGCACTCTTAGCCCCAAGGCCGAACCTCAGCGCTTCGGCACGGCTAATGATTTCTAGCCTAGCTATTTTAGCCTCACCTGATAACACGCTAGCATCTATTTTTGCCTGCTTAATCCTGCTATCTAGCTCACCACTAACCTCCTTGGCTTTATTTGCAATGTCCTGGCGCAACTCATCTCCAGCTTTAGGTGCGAAGAGTAATGCCAGCCCACCAGCAATAGTCGCGCCGATTGCTGCTCCTAATATAAAGCCTCTCCTCCGAGCCATTTACTTCTTACCCTTTTTGCCAAGGTGATGTTTTAGGTACTTTTCTAGCATCAGGGCGACCACTCCCGGGTTAACTATTGCGCTTCTGACCTCGTCAACCAATTCGGTTGCTGTATCGGCACTTTCCTGCACTTTTTTTGAAGCTAAGCGAATCTGCTTCATAACGCTAATTAAACCAAATAAGAATACGGTCGTAAAAATTACTAGTACAACCAGTGCAATTGAAACTAACGTTATTAGAACTACTAGTAGTGTTTCCATCTTTTTATCCCTTCACTTTCTTGCTTAATAATTTAGCTTTTTTAATTATACCACCATGGCCTTTGGGCATTTCAGAATAAACATGCCTCTCTAGCACAACCCATTCGTTTTTCTCTATAACGCTATTGGGCACAACATGAATCTTGCCATAAACATCTTCAATACGAATTTTTTTAATATCCATTTCTCTAACTATCCCAGTAGTTTTTTGATCCCCTACTCTCACCTTATAGCCAACCTTAAAGTCTTTATCGTTAGCAATTTGTAAGCCGGCCATTAAGTCACTAACTGTAGAGGAAATACCAGAAGAAAAACCTAGCAGTAAAATTGCAAATGAGCCTGTCACGGCTAGTGCAATGCCAGTGAGGCCCAGTACCTGGAAAATAGCAATTAATAAAAGCGTCCACATCACTATCCTGATGAGGGTAGTCATGATCTCTTGTAGGCCAACCGGCCAGCTCGTTAAGCGCAAGGTTACCTTCAAAAATCGAGCTACTACCTTAATAATAATATATCCCACCACTAGGGTTACTAGCGCCGCTGGTATTTTGGGCAGTACCCCCGATGCTGATACCGATACGTCATTAAAGCCAGAAAATATTTCAGTTGGTATATTTTGCATATTTATTCCTTTAATAATTTAACCATAAGCGCGCTAACTTTGGTAGGGTTAGCTTGACCATTGGTTGCCTGCATAGCCTGTCCCACAAAAAAACCAAGCACTCGTTCGTTGCCAGCCCTATAAGCTTCGGCGGGTTTTGGATTATCAAGAATAATCTTTTTTATGATTAGCTCTAGCTCGCTATTGTCTGATAATTGTTTAAGCCCTTTGCTAGAGACGATATCAGTCGGCTTGAGCCCAGCTACTACCTCCGCAAAGATGTCTTTAGCAATTTTGGAGCTAATTGTTCCATCCTCAATGAGGGTGATTAATTCAGCCAGATTACCGCCAGTCAAAACGGGCTTTTTAGACTTTACCAAAATAGCCTGATAGTCACCTACTAACCAATTAACTGCTTGCTTAACCAGCTCCGGGCTTTTAAGCCGAGCCTGGGCTGACATAAAAATTTCGGCCGTCTTAGGCTGGGATATCAAGATATCTTGCTCGCCCGCACTAAGCTTTAACAAGTGGAGCTCTTTGCGGACATTAATAGGTAAAATTTTAATTTCGCTTTGGACACTACTAACAAGCTCCCTACTTAAGACCATTGGGGGGATATCAGGCTCTGGAAAATACCGATAGTCATTAGCCTCTTCTTTGCTGCGCTGAGAAAATGTCACAGCCTTGGTATCATCCCAGCCCCTAGTTTCTTGCTCAATAGTACCGCCACCTTCTAATACTTCTATTTGGCGATTTATTTCGTAACTCAATGCTCTCTCGGCATTACGGAAAGAGTTAAGGTTTTTAAGCTCTGTTCTAGTCCCTAGCTCTGGCGAATTACTGACTGATACATTGAGATCAAACTTAAAATTACCATGTTGCATATCACCATCACAGACCCCAAGGCTAGTAACAATATTATAAACTTCTTGCAAGTAGCGCTTAGCTTGCTCGGTGCTTTTAATGTCTGGCTCTGAAACTATCTCAACAAGTGGGGTACCGGCCCTATTAAAATCAACCAGGCTATAATCGGTGCCCTCGGGATGAATTAGCTTACCGGCGTCCTCCTCAAGATGAGCATGATGAATACCAATACTTATAAATTGGTCGGCAACCAATATTTCAACATGACCTTTTTGAATAATCGGCTGGTCCATTTGGGTTATCTGATAGCCTTTCGGTGAGTCAGGATAAAAATAGTTTTTTCTATCAAAACTTGTGTTGGTAGCGACCTTGGCATTAAGCCCATGGGCGAGCTTAATGGCCATTTCAATTGCCCCCTTATTGACAACTGGCAATGTGCCGGGCAAAGCAATGCAAACTGGGCAAATATTAACATTGGGTTGAGCCTTACGGCTATTATTGTCGCACCCACAAAACATTTTGCTATTTGTGGCGAGCTGGGCGTGTATTTCGATACCGATGGTTGGTTTGTATGTGCTCATATATTGTCCTTTTTAAGTGGGTATCCCCTGAAGTATCTTTGCTTAACTTTGGGGTCGATATACTCGGCCGATTCTATTTCAGAGCGCTTGGTGTCTTTGGGTGTCTTTTGGGCTTTGATTTGCTTGACCCTAGCTAGTATATCTTGAATTGTATACTGCGGCGCGGTGCTATGCTGGGCTTCACCGATGCCTTCGAGCGCCAGCATCACATCCTCGAGGTTGGCAAAAATGATGTCGTGTATGAGCTTACGGTCGACCTCGCTTGCTGTGTGGAGGCTGTTTTGTGCAAC
Organism: Patescibacteria group bacterium UBA4664; assembly: GCA_943354915.1. Classification (GTDB taxonomy): domain Bacteria; phylum Patescibacteriota; class Saccharimonadia; order CAILAD01; family BJGX01; genus SICB01. The sequence goes on along the minus strand of CALRDO010000001.1, from coordinate 410 downwards.
TCTGGCTAGTACCAGTAGTTTATCTATTTTGGTTCCAAATAATCCAGGTTCTTGCTCCATCAACTCTATTGGATCTATTGGAGAATCAAATATTTGCACAAGCCTACCAAAGATACGCACCCGCCTATTGATATTTTCTGGGGAGTAGCTGAGGATTGTGGGCCGCTTCTCAATAAGCGTGATTGGGTCTTTGAAGCCGTTACTGCGCAGTTCGCCTAGTTTGTTTTGGATGTTTTCTGGGGCTAAGCTGAGGATTGAGGGAAACTTCTCAATAAGCATGATTGGGTCTTTGAAGCCGTTACTGCGCAGTTCGGCTAGTTTGTTTTGGATGTTTTCTGGGGAGTAGCTGAGGATTGAGGGCTGCTTCTCAATAAGCGCGATTGGGTCTTTGAAGCCGTTACTGCGCAGTT